>JALGVI010000004.1 GCA_029838215.1 Candidatus Helarchaeota archaeon
TTGGATTGCAGGAGCTGGCCTTTAGTCTGGGATTATCATGAAAACTCTAAGAAATTAGTGATATTTTTAGGTGAATGTGCGTTAGAAAAAATATTACTTGATGATCGAGCCGTGCTAGAAAGCATGAAAAAGATGGTCATTCAGGAAGTCGGCTGGTTCACGGCTGGAGAGCGAAAAGTATTCACGTCTTTCGAAAAAAATGAATCGGTTAAAAAGATTGATGAACTTGAAATGTCATATGAATGAGATCTCTCAGAAAAAACGTTGTAAATCATTTTTAGTAATTCGGCCATCATGAAGAGCGGTGGCAATTAAAACTCCGGAAACGCCGTAATTCTCAACTTGTAGAATGTCATCAATCGTGCGAACTCCTCCTCCTGTTATCACGGCTACTTCATGTTTTTGGATCAGATCTTTCACGTCTTCAAGATATCGTGTGGCAATCCCTTCACTTGAACCCACCCGTGCAAGGTCAAGGATGATGAACTCTGAGATTTAACTGAGGACTTTTTGATAGTATCTTCCCTTCGAATAAATCAATGCTTAGAATGGTCTGTTCAGGCGTGAGAAGAGTCATGTAATCATCGATTTGAGACAACGATTGAAGTGTTTCCAAAGCAATGATTATCTTGTGAACTTTGGATTTTTTTACGAGTTCAACTTGTTCTTTGTTTTTAATTCCAACGTCAACCATAACTTGCAAATCCGTTTCTTTGATGATTTTTGAAAGATAATCGAGGTTGAAGTTTCTTCCCATTATTGCATCCAAATCTGCGACATATAGTTCTTTAGTTCCCAGTTTTTGAAAAACTGCCGCAACCTCAACGGGATCTGTTGATGTTGTCAGCACGCCACGAATTGGTTCGTATTTATCTCGCTCGCCTTTTTTGCCGTGAACCACCAACTTCTTATTCTTGATGGCCATGACGTCAATCACGGGAATTATGCGCAAAATTCTTCGGAGCTCCTCGAGCTAATCAAAATTTAATGAAAAATTCGTGATATCATTGTTTTTTTGATAATGAAAACACATAATATGTAAGTAGTTAGTTTTTTCTAATAGTTTATTCAAATCTTTTTTGAAATTATAAAAATATATTATCTATTTTAGGCACGTGGAGAATCTGCTCTTGAGCAACGATGAGGAGAAACTCAAGGAATTGATGAGTTTAAAATCGGTAGGAAAAGCCATCGCTGAAAAAATGATTGAATGTGGTTATACTAACCTGCAAGTCTTGCCGATTACAACATCTGAAGAGTTGTCATTGAAAATTGGTATTAGCAAGTCGAAGGCGAAAAAAATCATTGAAGAAGCGAACGAGAAGCTCGGCTACGTTTTTAAAACCGTAGATGATATTTACAAGGAAAGGAAGAACATTCGGCGGCTAACGACGGGATCTCACAAATTGGATGAGCTTTTAGGAGGAGGTGTAGAGACAGGAATTCTCACCGAGGTCTATGGTGCATCTCGCTCGGGAAAGACTCAACTGGCTCATCAATTATGCGTTTCCGTTCAACTTCCCGTTGCCGAGGGTGGTTTTTATGAAGATAGTAATGTTCCTGAAGCAATTTTCATAGATTGTGAAGGAACCTTCCGACCTGAACGAATAGCGGAAATGTCGATGTCATTCGGACTAAATGCAAATGAAGTCATGACGCACATTCAAGTGGCACGAGCTCACACTTCAGAGCATCAGATCCTTCTATCAGAACAGATTCCACAAATAATCATGGAAAAGAACATCCAACTTGTGGTCATTGATTCTGTCACGACTTTTTTTCGTTCGGAATTTACAAAAAGTGAAATCGTTGCAAGACAGGATCGCTTAAACAAGCACCTGAATTTCTTGAAGAACATGGCAAGTACTTATAACATCATAGTTTTCCTGACGAATCAGGTTATGGCAAATCCGGACGCAATAGTTGGCGATTCCACCGTGCCCGTGGGAGGTCATGTACTCTCTCATAAGGTTCAGACGAGGTTGTACTTACGGGAAGTCCGGGAGCGGCAACGTGTTGCTCGTCTCATGGATTCAAGCTATTTACCTCCGGGTCAGATTGCCTTTTTTATAACCCCTGCGGGCATTCGTGATGCCGAGGATATTTAATCACGGATCTTTATTTATTACGGCTTCGAAAAACTATCGCAAATCTTCTCTTATTTGTTCCTGACTTGTTTTAATACCACAAGTAAAAAGCCGTTCTTTTTGTCGCTTTATCCATTACTCAAAAATTCTTCAGTATTTGATGAATTCTTTCACAGTGGAAATATGGTAATCTGAACCATTTATCAACTCGTTTTATATTAATATATCTTGATTATCAAGTTTATCGTTTCCGCCAGAAATCATCCCTCAGTCATTCCGGGAGCATATTGCTCCCCCCCTTTTCAGTGTTTTTTCTTGAAATGAGTAATGGCAGGTCATGAAATTGAGTTTATTCGGTATCTTTTTTTATTGGATTGATCTTGCAATAGCAATTTCGATGATAATTATCGTGAGTGTCTTGTATAAGATGGACCGCATTGACAAGCTCATTTTCATTCTTTTCTGGATTGGGGCTTGTATTGGATCCGTGTGGGAAATTCCTCTTTTCTTGATAAGTGAAATTAGCATCTGTCCTATCATAATGTTTTTGGTAACTCCGCCTTTTCATTATTCTGTCATCATCGTTATTCATAGTATATGGGATGGAGGATTATTCTTGATTGGAGTTGGATTGATTTATTTGTTCTGCAAGCCTCCGCATTTCGATAAGTTCAATGTTCGAGAACTTTTGATTCTTGTAATCTGGGCACAATTACAAGCAATTGGAATAGAATTATTGGGTACTTTTGGTGGCGCTTGGGAGTATATTCCTTATTGGTGGAACCCCGTAATGTTTTCCTTATTTGGACACAATTTCACGATAATGATCCAATTAATTTGGTTGGTGGCACCGTTTGTATTTTATTATATTGCTCTTAAACTGAAACAAAAATTATCGGGCAATTCTAAAAACGAAGCAAATAAAACATGATCTTCTATCTCATCAATTCAGGATGTTTTTAGATTCTGAAATTTTAGAATCATGGATTATTGTCGATTTTTAGACTGATTCTTTAATTTGTCACTTGATTTAGAATAAGGAAAATATTTAATTACGAATTCTTGCATTTCACCTTGTTAAAAAATCGGTTCTGCATCTCGAATGGATGTTATTTGGTGACATTATTTTGGTTTCTAAATGGACTTTGTTATCGATAGGTGTTATTACCTCTTTGGTATTCATCAATATTGGGGCATCGGTGGCATATCCTGTAATCTATGGATACATGAATCTTCCGAATGGTTGGTTATATCGAGTGCGTTCAATTTCATTTAACGGAACTGACTTTAATGATTATCACGGCTTAAATCCAGCAAGTCTCTCTACTGCGGCAGGATATCCCGAATCGAATGCTGTACAGGGAATAGATCCCGGTTCTGCTGGTCCGTGGATTCAATGGACTGATTGGCAAGATGATGATGTTTTTCTCGGGCGAGGTGAAGACCCTCTTGATGGTTATATTGAAATGACTTACTTTAATGCGTTTCAGGTAATCACTCCGGCAAACATGGCAGGTGATTATACGATATGTGTTGGAGCGGATGATGGTTGTGAAGTCTGGATGGATGGTCAAAAAATTATTGAATATGAATCGCAGGAGCGCACGGTGCGCATTGATGACCATGTTGCAACTGTCACGCTTTCTGAAGGTGTTCACTATTTCGTGTTTATTGTATATCAATGGTATTCCGGAACGGGTTTTTGCTTCCGCATTAAAGATGAAAATGGTACCATGATGCCTTGGGTATATACGGGTACCGCTTCAACATATCTGGACTTTTTAGGTCCTTTGGTGCTTTGTATATCTCTTCTGATTGGTCTTGCATACGTGGCAATCTACATGTTATATTCAAATAGACTTTTTTAATCCATTTTTTACACAAATTTTATTTTTGAACAATATTTTCACGGAAAAATCTTTTTATGTAATCCGATATGATTTAGATGAACTTATTTTTTTTCGGCAATATATTGAAATCTTGGAAGAAGTTGACATGATTCGCGAAAAAGACCTCGAAATGAAGATGGACTCAATTCGGGGAAAATTAACTGACCCCCTTGTATTAATCGGTTTCCCAGGAATTGCCATGGTCGGAAAATTGGCCGTGCTTAACATTGCAAAGACGCTAGAAGCAATTCCCTGCCAAGCGATATATTTTTCGGATTTTCCACCGCAGGCTTTAATTTCTCAGGATGGATATATTCGCATTCCGCAAGCTACTCTCCACGTTGCACGAAACGTGGCAAACCGAGATATTATCATCATTTCAGCAGATTATCAACCCATTACTCAAGCTGGGATTTATCAATTCAGTGACTATATCTGCAAGACTTGCAAAGAACTCAAGGTAAAGGCAATTATTGCAACAGGTGCCTTCGTGTCACAAAGACAAGTAACGGGAGATCGGAAAATATATGTTTCAGGAACATCACGCGAGATCATCGATTTCTTCATGACATCAAGTTCCGTAAATACGGTCTTGTTCAATGTTGGTTATATTACAGGAGCGAACGGAGTAATTCCTGCTTGGGGGAGTATTCATTATGATATTGAAGGTGCATGTTTGCTTGCAGATGCTCTTCCCATGTTGCAATTTGATCCAAAAGCCAGTAAAGCCATAGTCCAAGTCATTTCAGAAAAATATGATCTCCCAATGGATGTCGAAGATCTGAACAAGGAAATCGAAAATATTGAGATCGTGAGCACGCAACTCTCTGAAGTAATGAAAGAGGAAGAGAAACGACCTAAATACCAACCGTATTTTGGATGATCACTAGTAGGTTACTTCAAATTTAATGATTTAAAATATTCGCGCGTAATCTTGATGTCTCCGGTTAATTGAACGGAGATGGGAGAAATCACTATCTTTTTATTCACAAATGCATCGTGAACGTCCGTATCTTTTTTCAAATCGAATTTCATGCCCCGTGCCATCTTGCTGAAGATAAAATCTCGTTGTTCTTTTGAATCATCTTTATTTATCTCGCGAAACAAATTTCCGTAATGAATTTTTGCAATTGGAGTGATGGTTACTTCGGATGATTCATCTGCATTGAAAGGAATATTTATGTTTATCACATCAACGCCTTTTGGAAGGCTTTTTTGAGTCAGAACAAAATCTGCAATTTTCTTGGTAAAATTAGCACTAAATTTGAATGTATCGGGAGTCAAGCGAGTTCTTCCCCGTAGAAAATTTGTATTAGCCAATAAAGATACCGCAATGCTCGGAATGCCTAAAAATGAACCTTCAATTGCGGCACCAACTGTTGCGGAGCTAAGAACAAAAGAGTTTCCCACGTTTGCGCCATAATTTATTCCCGAAATGATGAGATCAGGTTTTCGGTCACAAAGATGAAAATTACCTAAAATGATACAATCCGCAGGAGTTCCCGTAAATGAATAAATAATATCTCCATCAGGGCATTTAACTTCTTCGAGACTGACGCATTTTTCACAGGAGATTGCTTTTCCTCCCCAACTTCTCTGAGAGCTAGGTATCACCATGCACACATTATAGTCTGATTGGTTAAAAACCCGCTTGAGTGCGATTACGGAGGGAGACTCGATTCCATCATCATTAGTAATTAATATTCTGGGCCGTTCCATCATTACAATCCTCTAAGAAATTCTGGACGTAATGAAATTTTCTTATTTTGTGCATCACTTATGATTTTCAAGAGTGTTTCCTTGTCTTTCGGTAATGTTCCTTTTAATGGTAGGTAATTTGATGCGTGATTTGTACGAAAGATCGTTTCATTTTTAACGTCTATGTTTTCAATCATGATGCGGAGTTCGTCAAGGATTTCTTCGGAATTTAATAGCTTGAAGCTTCCTTCTTTTATCCATTTTTCAATTGGAACTCCTGGGACGATCATTAGCGTGAGAGCGCCTAAATACTTTGGATTAATTCGTGAGATGACCTTTCCGGTATCTCGAGCGTGTTCCTGAGAAAGTTTTTTTCCTCCAAGCCCAAGGATTACCGTGACTGACATGTCGAATCCTGCATTTTGAGCTTTGACGCACGCTTCAATGGTTTCTTCTGCTGTCGCTCCTTTGTTTTGTAGTTCGAGAACTTTTTCGTTTCCGCTTTCAAGACCAATGTAAAGCAGGTTCAAGCCACTGTTTCGAATTTTTTTCAAATCTTCATCTGATTTACGAAGGATGTCCTGTGCACATGCATAAGCCGAAACGAGTTCAAGGTTGGGGTGTTGCAGGTAAGCGTGTTTTGTTATGGTTACTAGATCGTTTGGTTTCATTACAAAAGCATTACTATCCAGAAAAAAGATTCGCTTTACGCGTGTACCATGAATAACACGTGCCGTGGTAATATCTGCCACTATGTCATCGACCGGTCGAACTCGAAATCGTTTTTTGGGAATTAGCTTATGAATTAGGTAACTGGCACAGAAATAACAATGCCCTGCGGCAGCAGAAGAACATCCTATGGTTGCCGTTATCAAAAGGCTTCGAGCTTCACTTGGGGGTCGATATATTGGTTCTACGTAGAATAGACTCATTTTCTTATCTTCCATGAAAAAATTCCATTATTTTTTTTGGATTTTTTCTCGTATTATCTCCATTTCAGCATCCCGATCATATTTGTCGGTACAAGTTTTGACGTGAGAGTCATAACATTCCGGACAAAACGTGAACTTGCAAGTCTTGCATTTGAATGTCTCGCTTCTGGACATGCAATATCTGCGTCCGCAATTCCTGCATTTATACGTCAGGACATCGAGTTCACAATCTTTACATATGATTCCGGAACATCTCCAAGCCACTATTGAACCGACTTTTTGGGAGCAATATTCTTCAGCAAACTCGAGCAAATCACATGTGAGTAAATGGTCTTCACACACGGGCAAAGAACACTGGATGCATTTTTTTTCGGTTTCTTTTCCACAAGATTTACAAGAAAGCATGAGAATCAGTTTTTATGTTGTTAGTATCTATGTTATTATAGTTTCGGAAAAGATTTTAATAAATTTCTCCTTTGAAAAAACAAATTTCTTTAACATGTGGGATTTGGAGTCAAATGACTGATTATGACTGCATCATTATTGGATCTGGTATTGGTGGAAGTGCAAGTGCCGCAATGATGGCTCACGCTGGATATAAAACGTTATTGCTTGAAAAAAATTCCTTTATAGGTGGAGTTACAAGCTCCTACCAGAAAGAAGGTTTCATTATTGATGTTGCGATTCATTTTTTCCCTGCTGGGTTTCGTGGGCGTTTTGGAAAAATTTTACGTCGAATAGACATGCGAAAAACAACTAGCCTGAGATTTGCCTCCCATTTAGAGAATAATATTGCTTTTAAGGTAAAGGGACAAAAGGGCATCACTCGTGCAGGTTCGATTCTCAATGCTGCAATGCCGAAAGGACCATCTCAGGGTGGTGCACCATCTGCCGCAATTCCTTCGGATTTTAAATCAATGGGACTGACCAAAGATGATCAAAAAGAACTCATGAAAATCATGGTCAGGCTTCTTCGGATGTCGAAGAAACAAATTCAACCGTTGTATGACGAAAAATGCACAGTGACGGAATATATCAACCGATTTACGAAGAATCCTGCTGTTCACGGAATAATTGCATTTATTACGGGTGGAATGTTCACGATAAGTCCGCGAATTGCTTCTGCCGCGGAATTCATCAAGTGTTTTCAGGAAATGTCTCTTACCTTTGATTTGTCTTATCCATACGGTGCTTCGATAGCCATTCCTCGTGCATTCATTGAAGGAATGGAGCATTATGGTGGAAAATTGAAGACCAATGCTAGAGTTTCAAAGATATTGGTTGAAGATGGCAAGGTCAAAGGCGTGGTCGTGAATGATGAAGAAATCACGTCAAATTTGATTCTTAGCAATGCCAGCATTAAAAATACGTTATATCTGGCTGGAGAAAATAATTTTGACAAGGATTATCGCACCCGCGTGAAAAATCTCGTGCCTTCCTATTCATCCATTACGTTTAAGGTTGCATTAAAAAAACCCATTGTTGAGAATATTGCGATGCTCAATCTTTTTCACGGTGAACTCTCGACATTGGAATCTGCAACTACTGGGCGAAAAGCGAAAAGCACCGGTTTTATGACCGTCATTCCATCAAATTGCGATCCAAGTCTTGCCCCAAAAGGTCGGCAACTGATGATATTTGGGACGATGAGTCCCGGTGAAGGCGTGAAAGATTGGGATAGTTGGACCAAGGCCTATTACAACAATCTCTTGGAGTATCTTCCTGAAATTGAAGATTCAAACTTATTCGTTGATTCTACAAATCCGAATGATTTGGTGAAGGTCAGCGGTAAGGCTTTGGGACCCGTAGAATCGACTGCCTGTACCCCCGATCAAGTTGGACCATATCGAATATCTTCGGAAATGCCGATTGAAGGGTTATTTGTTGTTGGCGATTCTGCAGGAACCAATACGAGCGGGATCGGAACTCAACTTGCAGCCGATTCCGCACTTAAATGCGTTGCCATGATTTTAAAACGGAGAAAAAAACCCAACTAAATTTTTTCTTGTTCAAAAAGAATCTTACGTCTTGCTTCTAATAGCTTTGGTTCTTTTCCCATAAATTCCGAAGCCGTCATCACTTGCTTTTCATTTTTGGTTTTCTTTTTAAAAAGATCGGCAAATTTCAACTTGTAGTTCAAGTCTCGAAGCAAGTGGTGGTCATATATCAGGAAAGGAATTTGGGAACTGATTTGGTCCATTAATGATTTAACTAATTTCAGGTCTTTTGCGGAAATTTTATTCTCTAAATAGGAGGGCGGTCCTCCAATATATGCAAGTCGTGCACCCGATGCCTGAATGTAATCGGCGGTATCTTGAACCATCGGTCCTTGAACATCTGAAGTGTGAAGAAATATTTCATCTCCAACAGAAATTTTCGTCATGATGACGTAGCCCCGTGTGGAGTTTTGCTCACCATGGAAAAAAGGCGGGGAAAACGTGATTTTACACTCACCGTATGTAAATTCGGTACCATCTGCAACTATCTGATGCTTGCATTTATTTTTTACAAAATTGCATAAGATGTTTGCACGTTTTTTACCATTTTTATTGATGAATCTGGTGAAATCCTTCACGAAAAGGATTTTATCTCGATATAATTCATTGCATATCGTCTTATTCGTGTAAATCGTGAAATTTTCGGTAAATGGTGGTTTGAAATGGTCGTGATGATAATGAGAAATGACGAGAGCATCTGATTTTTTTGCGTATTCGAGAATTTCGTGCGTCAAGTCTATCAATGCTTGTTTTTCTAATGGATGCGGTGGTAAACCATATCGTTTTGGAGCAATTGCTGCTCCAGGATCTATTAAAATACGAAAAGAAGGTGTTTCGACGAATGTTGCCATTGAGCGAACACCGAAGCTTTCTGCAGCAATGGGTATTATCCTAAGTTTTTTAAAAAGTGGAAGCACGAGAATCGACTCAAATTAAAAAAACTTGTTATAACAATTTCTTCACTAGTTCCAGTGTTCTCTCCGTGACAGCTTTCTCGACACCAACGTAGAAATGGTCCGTATCAAATAAAATTAATTCTTTAGGTGGTTGTAATTTATCATAAAAAGAAAGAAGTAGATCTTTCGATATTAGTTGATCGAAATTTCCTAAAGTGAGAATCTTGGGTTTTTTGGATGATTTTAGGAAATCAAATGAAAACATGCCAATTGGAGGAGAGATTCCGACCAGGACTTTGATCCTTGGCTCATCGTGAATGGCTTCCAATCCGGTTTTAGAACCCCAGCTATATCCCACAAAGAAGATTTTATTTTTGTTCAAATTCTCGATGGTTTCGAAATAGTTTAAAGCCGAAATGGTGTCTTCGATTGCTTGTTTTTCGAGTGGTAGGTCTCCTTCGCTGCGTCCGACGCCTCTACAATTAAATTTGAAAGCGATCATGTTATTTTGAACGAGTTCTTCACAAAAGGCATCAACGACATTGTTGTTCATCGAGCCGCCAAAATATGGGTGTGGATGTAAAACGATTGCTCCGGGTAATTCATTAACATCTTTTGAAGGGTAAGAAATCACGCCTTCCAATTTCAAATTATCCGGTAAAGATTTAAAAAAGACCCGTTCGGTGGACATCATTTTTTCTCCTTTGGGACGTGCTCTGCCTTGGTTTCTTCCTTTCGTTTTGGTCTTTGGCTTTTATATAGGTCTTCCTTCATCTTTTGAGCATCTTTTTCAGATACTGCACGGAGATATCCATAACTTTTCAAGTTATACACGGCTTCTAAGATTTTGGGTAAGGGAGGAATGGGAGATAATTCGGTTTGGCATCGTGCAATGATGCGTTGTAGGAGGAATGGTCCCGATTTGGAACGAATTCTCCGAGCAATTTCTAAGATTTTATATTCGAATTTGTTTAGTTTGACTTGTTCTTTGGGTTCGATGACGACATGTTGGGAAATAAGTGATTTTTGGAAGCACAATTCAATCAGATCATTCGCAAAATCGAATTTCGTGAATCTCAATATCTTTTTGAGATCCTGACCCCATTTTGGAATGAATTCACGTTCAATTTTCAGTTCGAGTTCACCCTGAAAACATAGCAATTGTTTTAACATTTCGACGCTGGGGGTTTCCCGAGAAACCATTGCAACGCGAACGTATTCGCCATCATTCAAGATGAGAGAGCCTCCATCTCGAAGATGTATCTCTTGATTTTGTAATTCTATCCCTTCGTGCATGGTAACGCTTTCGAGGATTGCATTTACCAAGTAATCTGAAAGTTTTACTCCATGGGTAGAATAAGAATATATCAATTCGAGGGATTTCGGGTCGTACACGAGTAAATGTATGAGATTGGCTGCTGACTTAAAACGATCAGAGATTTTTTCCAGAAAATATTTATCTTTTTTGGGCATTGGAAGTCCTCTTGTCCCCTATTTTTATAATAATGAATGGGAATTTCTTCTTGAATAATAAGAATGAAATGCTTTGCACTTGTTAATTTAAATCATTAAAATATATTAGTGATTTTGTCATAGGAAAAGTAAGAGGCAAAATAGGAGATTATCATGAAAGCCATAATCCTTGCGGGTGGCAAGGGGACCCGTCTAAGACCGATTACATCAAACATTCCAAAACCTTGTGTTCCGATAATAAACACGCCAATTCTCGTTCACACGATTAAATTGCTTAGAAATCATGGTTTTGAAGAGATTATCATAACGGTCGGATATTTAGCAAGAGAGATCGAAGATATTTTAGGTGATGGTTCTGAATATGGTGTTAAAATATCGTATTTTCTTGAAGAGCGACCTCTAGGGACCGCAGGGGCATTAAAAGAGTTGGGCAATACTTTAACGGAACCGTTTGTGGTGATCTCCAGCGATGTTTTGACCGATGTCAATTTAAGCGAGATGCTTAAATTCCATAAAGAAAAAAATGCGATTGCCACGCTTGCCTTGACGACCGCAGAAATTCCCGTGGCATATGGAATCGTGGTGACTGATGCTGAGGGAAGGATTCTGAAATTTCTAGAAAAACCATCGTGGAGCCAAGTTTTTTCCGACAAGATCAACGCCGGCATTTACATTTTAGATCCTGAAGCCATTGATTACATACCCAAGCATTCCAAATTTGATTTTTCGAAGCAGTTATTTCCCAAAATATTATCTGATGGTAAAAATATTTTTGGATTTCACATGAAAAACAATTATTGGCTTGATATCGGTAATCCCGAAAAATACATTCAGGCAAATCATGACATTTTGATAAAAAGAATAAAAGATATTGAAATCCCTGGAAATGAAATAAAAGAAGGCGTTTGGGTTGGGGATAATACTGAAATCAGTCCAACCGCTCAGCTATGGCCTCCACTTGTAATTGGAAGCAATTGCAAGATAGGAGATGACACGATAATAGATCGATTAACAGTAATTGGTAATAATGTTAACATCGGGACCAGTTGTCATATAAAAAGTTCGATTATTTTAAATAATGTCACGATTTGGGATGGAGTTTTATTTGAAAATAATGCTGTAATTTGTCAACGTGTTCAAGTTGGAAATGGTGCTCGAATTTTAGCCAATACCGTAATTGGAGATGATACTCAGATTGGAAGTAATGCTGTCATCAATCATGACATTCTCATTTGGCCCAATAAGGTGATTGAAGATGGTTCAATCGTGAATGTTAATGTCAAGCACGGCACGTACGTAAAAAGGGCTTTATTTGGTCCGCACGGCATTACGGGTACTTCCAATGTTGAAATAACACCGGAGATTGCTTCAAAGATTGCGGCTTCCATCGGAACCTATCTTTATTCGGAATATCGAGAAAATGCTCGCGTGATCGTGGGGCGCGACCCAAAACTCATCTCGCGCATGCTGAAACGTGCTATTATCTCTGGTTTAATGTCAACGGGTGTTGAGGTTTATAATGCAGAGATTCTTCCGCTTCCACTCATTTCATATGCGGTTCGGCAAAGTAGGTCCAGTGCGGGAATTTCAATTAAAGTCCCCTATGCTGAAGAAGAGCGGATCAATATAAAGGTATTCGATGAAATGGGAATTCATCTTCCTGAAGCCGATATCAAGAAAATAGAAGAGATCTTCTTTAAAGAGAACATAACTCGTGTTTCTACTAATGATATCAAGGACATTGTTTCATATCCTCTTGTAAACGAATATTACTATAATGGAATCATCAAGTTTATCGATGCAGAGAAAATAAGAAAAGTTCGACCCCGCATTGTTCTTGATTGCGGAGATGGTTCTGGCTCCTTAATTGCACCTTATATTCTTCAGAAAATCGGATGTGAAGTTATCACGTTAAATGCTCAATTGGGCGAAGCCACCCCGATCAAGCCGTTTTCTCCAAAAATGGAATCTCTTTCGATTTTAAGGCGAACCGTAAAAGCAGTAGATGCAGTTCTTGGAATATATTTAAACGAAGATGCTGGACGTGTTCTGTTTGTAGATGAAGAAGGCGAGATTCTTGAAGGTGATACGGCGGTTGCGGTGCTTGCAAAGGCTCGCTTAAAGGAAAAACGCAGGGGAAGAATTGTCGTGCCCATCCACACGAGTCATCTAATTGAGCGTTTCATAGAAGAAAACAATGGCGAGCTCATACGCGTGAAGTTTGGTGGACGACCTATCATTGAAGAAGTCTTCAAGCAAAAAGCAATTTTTGGCGGTGAAGATTCCGGAGGCTTCATTTTTCCCGATTTTCATTATTCTCGTGACGGAATTCTTGCTGCGGCTTACATGATTGAGCTATTAATCAAGGAGAACAGGAAGTTAAGCACGCTAGCAAAAGAGATTCCGAAGTTCTACATGGTCGAAAAAGAGGTTCCTTGTCCCATTCAGGCACGCGGAAAGCTCATGCTATACCTCATTGAAGAAGCATATAACTTTGGCAACGTGAATACATTGGATGGAATCAAGATCTTCTTTGATTATGGCTGGGTTTTGATTCGTCCCAGTTCTTCAAGAAATGTATTCCTGATTTTTGCTGAAGGACGGAATGAAGAAGAAGCAATAGAAATTGCACGCCATTGGGAAGATGAAATAAAGGAATTCATCCATCAGATAGAAACCGGTATTTAAGAAATGAATTTTTAAAAATATATTTTATTTTTTGATATTTTCGGCTAAACTTTGCAGGAATTCAACTATCATTACCTTTGCAGTTACCGAATCGTTATTATCTATCAAATCATGAACCTTTTTTAGAAAACTTGCAATTTCTCTCGTCTTAAAAACAATGAACGATTTTTCACGAATTTTTTCAATGGTTGTCGTTTGAGGCTCGACTTCAATATACGTTGGCATTATAATCTCCTTTCTGGTTACATTATTTGTTTGAATAACTCCTGTAACCAATAATCAACTCCTCATATTTGTATGTTTCTAAATCAGTTATGACAAAATTTGAGAGGCTTATGATAAGATTTGTATTGTTTCAATTCGAAATATATTCGTTAATAAATTCTGGTGCGATTCATGGATAAACCTGTCACCTCAAAGTTGAAACATTTGATGATCGAAAGAAATCAATTCATTGGGATTTTCAATGGTTTGGAATCAGGCGAATTTCAGGTCGAGCCGTTCATAGAAGAAAATATACGGAATAATCTCACGCGTATCTTGGATGACATTCAGGCAAATATTAAAAGAATTGCTGGTGGACATGCCTGCATTATTAGCAAAGCTGTTATTTCGCCTGATGAAAACGCATTGGCTTGTCCCACTTGTGGTGCCCCAATGCGAGAGAACCAAGTTTTATACTTTCAAGTTGCAAATGAATGTCCTGCTTGTAAAACACTGCTCTATTTGGAAATAATAGGCGATTACAAAACACTGATGCCAAATTTTCAATTGACTTTTCAACAATTGCTGAATTGGAATTTAGAATTGCGATTTAATGTAAAGAGATCAAGATCAGCTGATGTTTCTGCAAGTCGTGGTTCATCAGGATGGAGAATTACGTGTCCAAAATGTGGAAAAATCGCAAATAGGAAATGGAAATTCTGCAAGTGGTGTGGAAGTTCCCTTAGAAAATCCTAACGCACCTTTCTCCACAAGACCACGCGATTATTCCCGTGCCGTATTATTCTCGAATAAGAGGGAAAAAATGTGGTTTAGTCTAATTTTTTATTTCAAGCAGGCTCATCAAGAGCGGTTTCATCTCAGGATTTAGGTGGTAAATCTTTTGTTTTCCTTCCTTAACCGAAATGATCAGATCGTGTTGTTCGATCTTTTTTATGTGCCACGTAATGGCCTGAGATGATATTCCGAGAAGGGATGCAAGTTCTGCGTGGGAGATCTCCTGCTCTTGGATCACGTGCGTGAGAATTTTATTTGTCGTTGGTCTCTTCAGCAGGGATATGAGTGCGGCGTGTGCCGTATCAAATCCGTTGCCATTCGTGAAAAATCGTCTATATCGACCGTCTTTATATGATGAGATGATGCCTGCTCTCTCTAATACATAAATGTGATATTGAACTACACCCATGCGTTTATTCATTCGCCTACAGATTTCTCGCAAGTGGATTCCTTCTTCTTCGGCTATGAGCGTGTAAATTCGATTTCGAGTATTTTGTTGCAGCTCAATTTTGGATTCGACTGGTTGAAAAAATTCTGAATACACGTTTAATCCGATTCCGATAGCCAGAGCACCCATGCCTTCGAGAAAGAAGATGGAAGATTGTTTCACGGGACCTACCACGGTGTTTGTTGTAGTTGCATCACTGCAAATCAAGGAAGGGTTTTGGTAGGTTACTTGCAAGGACGTTTGAGATCCACTCACGTGAGGAAGGCGCAAGAAAAATGAACCGACGACCAACAATGGGATGACCAATGCACTCGTTATGAAAATACCAAGTATGACTAGATATACTATCTTTTTCATCCCTAAAACTCACCATCTTATTAATTTTTAACACGGTCGTGTTTTAACGAAAGTCTTGAAATTTCTTTTCCTATTAAAGTGAAATTTTATCGGAATTCTTGCTTATTGTCTTTGCATTTCTTATTCTATTTGAAAAAGTACTTTGATTTTAAACTTATTTTTGCAATTTCTTAGTTTTTGAAAAGAAAATCCTCATAATATATGTCTTTTCATCTTGTTGTAAATGAATGCACCAAAAATGGTTGTTCTTTTTTTTTACTCATGTTCAATAAAATCCGTGTATGGCTCACGTGTTAAAAACCACGATGGGAATCTTGTTAATCATAAAGTTCGTTTATGGCTTGTTCCCAAGATTCATCGATATATTCATACATCGTGAATATCGCGTCAATAATGTCTGCTCTTATGAGACCTGTCACGTTGATTATCGAGCGGTTATTCTTGATCACGTCCAATAATTCATGATTCAATTCTTGTTGCCTACGAAGTGCTGCGAGGGAATCTTCTTTCTTTGGAACGGCTAAATGGCTAATTTCTTTATAGTTTTCCCCCGATTCGGCTTGTACCATTGGGAGATTATTTTCTATCCGAACCTTGAATAGACGTCGAAAAATCGGAATTGCTAATTTTTCATAAGCCTCGTGTCGTTTCCTAAAATTTGCATTTGTGGAGTCAAATCTCAAGTATTTTTTGAAGTTTTTTTCAATTATTTCTTCGAGACGGTCGGGATTTTTCACGGTTTCGATTGCACAATCCGAGATTAAATCAATTTGCTTTATCATCTTAACGCTGATTTCAGGACCAATAATTAACTTGAAGATGACATCCATCGGGAATGCTCCGCCTTTCTTACGAAAAATTTCTTCAAGGTCTTTATTTCCTTTCTCGACTTGTTGTTGAAAATAATCATGAATGATCTGTTTGTTTTTTAAATAGCGTTCTTCCACTGCGTTTCCATCCTGAACGATTCATGCGATTCGGATGCGTTCTTTCGCACATTTACTACAAATAATGATGGTTTCTTCTCCCTTTTTGAGGCGATTTGATATTTTTACTCTCCCTATTTGTTTCATCTTATATTTTTGCCCACAAAGCTTGCAAGTAAAAAATTTCTTACGCTTGTTTGTCACGCCTAACGCTCCAAATCCTAATCATGAGAGATTTATATTAATCTGTCTTTATTTAAAATAGATTTTAAACTTTATTCAAAAAAAGAACGTGATGAGATGATAGTGAATCTAAAGCAGAGGTGCAAGGAAACAAACGAAAGAGAATTTTATTATGGAGCAAAACTAAACAAGGACGTAAAAGATGCATATCTTGGCTTTGGATATCTGGAACCTAATGAAAAAAATAGAAAAATCAGTCCTGGCAAAGGACACGAAGAAATCCTAATGGTCTTGAACGGGTCTCTCCGAGCACAGTTTGAAAGCGATGAAATCACCATAACCGATGGAGATGCATTTCACATACCTGACAGATCTCATGTAATTCTTGAAAACCTCACGTCAAAGCGGGTTACATTCGTTATCGCAGGAGGACATACTAAAAAATTATTTCACAGGCATTGAAATGAAAAAAATTAGATTTTGGATTCTGGTCGTCGTTCAGGTATCTTCCGAAATGATTTTCCTTCTTTGAAAAAGTCCTTCTTGAAAAAAAGCGCGCAATAACAGTGCCCGAATTCTTCGATATCGGGAGCGGCATATTCGCATGGACAGATTATGTCTTTATCTTTTTCGAATTCACCTTTTGCCAACCGACAGGGACATGATGGATAGCCGTATCTTTGCTTGTTTTCCCAGAGATATCCGATGAGTTCTGTCAACCATGCATCATCTTCATTGAGGATCCATCCATTATTTTTTGCATTTTGTTCGATCAATTTCTTAAAATCATCAATACTTACCAAGCTCATTCACCTCTACTCATTAATGCTTTAACATGTCAATGATTTCGTCCTGCCTCATCCCTTTGACTAAATTTCCATCACAGAATACCATTGGGAAGGCTAAATTCCTTTGATATCTTCTCAAGAATTCTTTTAATTCTATTCTTTCATCATAAGGCAAGTTATCTATGTCCGTATAACCATAAGCAATTCCATTATCATTCAATTTTTGTTTTATTCGCCTGCACCAAATACAAGTTGAGATTGTTACCAATTGCACTTCATGCTTTCCGATATTTCCTTCTATTGAAACATAATTGCTCGTTTTTAATTCTTCGATTTTCCCCATTTTATCACGTCGCGTTTTAAAAATAAAGATGAAGTATTTATTTTTCCTATTTTAGCATGATGTACTCAATTTAAAAAGTTTTTAGGCGAAAATCAGCACGATCGTATAAACCATTTGGAGATTTCCCACGAGAATACCGATGTTTTTGATATTCTTTCTCGGTCTGTTCTTTCGACGAAACATGTAAATCGTCCCAATTGGTGCCAAGAAAAATGGAATGAAAAAATAATTCATCGTCAAGATCGTGGCGACAAAGAATGATGCAATGGAAATCCCGCAACAAGCTAAAACCACGATTCGAATGGTCTCAAGTGAGTATTTGGAAATTGCTTCTTTGTCAATTAATTCATGAACGACTTGACCTGAAATGGCGAAAAAGAAAAGCCCTATCAAGAGAGAAATTTCTGGAATGAATATCGGATCGAAAGGATTTGGGATTTTTATGACCAAATAGGGAATGATGACGTGCGAAAACACGAGAACAAATTTATTCACGATGGGAAAGTGCTTTAACCAAAGGCAATAACACACGACTAGGATAATGGCGGTTAAAACCAAGATTAGGTTTATCAAATTAAATATGATGTATTTCAATAGCAAAGTTATTCCCATGAAAAAACTCGTGATGGCGATTACACCTAGCTCTTTATCCGTGTATCCCAAGTCCCTATCTTTATCGACCATATCGTTAAGCACGTTTCCTGTAATGCCCAGAAACGCCCAGCCAAATATCATTGGCACGTAAAACGGAAAGAGCGGCAATCTATTAATATAAATGGCGAGGAAACACGGGAGCAGAACAGAGAAAAGGTACTCAACGCGGAGGAGTTTAAGAATTTCCAAACCAATACCTCTGTTTTTATCTCGAGAATTGTTCTATATAAGAAGATATGTAATCTTTTACCTGTCTTTTTCCTTCATACACGCCGAAATGACCTTCACATAGAATATCCGCGTTCAATTTCAACATTTTTTTAAGCGATTTTACGAATGTTTTGCGATCGGAGCCAAACAGGGGAAGCAATGGTCCGTGCGTGTCTTGACTGAACAGAATTCGAGTTCCCTTTAAATCCATGTAAGGAGCAATTCCTCCCGGAGTATGACCTGGTATGTGCAAGAAATTAACCGAAATATCTCCAATATTGACTACTTCTAATTCTCCTTTTAGGACGTGGTCTATCTTGACGGGCTCATACGGAACTCCGTAAAAGTCCGCACCCGTTCTCGGTCCACCATTTTCGATGACATCTTTTTCAAATTCATGAGCATAGACCATCATGTCATACTTCTTCTTGAACCATGCAGAATTTCCGACATGGTCAATATGGCAATGCGTGATGATTTGATGTTGCAGATTCTCCGGATTCAAGCCGGTTTTTTTGATATTTTCAACGATTCGCTCAGGATTTGTTGTTCCCGTATCGATTAAGATGAGATCTTCCTGTTTATTTTCTTCTTCGAGGTAGGGATTGATGACATAACACATGCAATCTCCGGGAGAGGAAATCGTCGAGCCACCGACACAGAATACGTTTGCAATTATTTGGATCGGTTTCTTCATGTAGATCCCCTTGAATCGTTGGTCTGATCTTAATCAATTCTAATTACGTAAATAAATCTGTCACTCAAAGACAATTAATAAAAAATAACTCTGATTTGTCAAATGTTTTTTATAAATTGATGAGCGTGGTTTTCTCTTTTGTCAGCATGGCGATGACACGCGCTTTTTCATCAGGTGTCAATTCTGTTGACGCCGCCACGAAAAATCCCCTAAATGTTTTTGCGTGAATTTTTTCCATGATGCTCTTTTTCTTCAAGAATTTGTCAATTTTCTTAATATCGCTTAAGATTGAAGTGATCTCGACTATAATAGGAGGTGATTCTGAGAACCCATCTATTTCTAATTCATTTATGTCCAAGATTTCCCTTTTTGGATTTCTCAATTTGAGTGGTTCGATTTTTACGTCTTCCATTCCTTCCGCTTTGAGGATATTGAGAACGATGTTCCTTCCAAATTGTTCAAATGGCTTGCCGAATGCAGCTAGTAACTTGTCGAGCTTCTTATCCAATCCCGTAAACCGTCTGTCCATTGCCTCGAACCGTTTATCCATTGCCTCGAACCGCTTGTTCATTTCTTCTTGCATTGCCTCGAACCGTTTATCCATTGCCTCGAAGCGTTTGTTCATTTCTTCTTGCAATGCCTCGAAACGCCTGTCCATTGCCTCGAAGCGCTTGTTCATTTCTTCTTGCAATGCCTCGAAACGCCTGTCCATTGCCTCGAAGCGCTTGTTCATTTCTTCTTGCAATGCCTCGAAACGCCTGTCCATTTGCTGGATCAATTCTTTTATGTCTTCTCCTGTTGCGATAACACCTGACAATGCGGTTATTATTGCACCCTTGATCTCGTCATTTTCACGTATCAATTTAGGTAAGATGCGTTTTAGCTTCTCGATATCGAAATTCCAATCTTCATTCTTTAGTCCGCTCATTGTAAAAACACTATTTTAATATCGTTTCATAGATATATCAATTTATGGGAATGACAGAAATTTGGATTCTATTTTCTTACGATTTTTGATTTATTCCATCAACTTGGCAATTATCTGAAAATTCTTCGCTTTTTTTTATCAATTTTAGGATTTTTCCGATTTGACTACCAATTCTTTTTTTGAGAATTCTTTGAATTGCTTTTAATCTTTCATCATTGAAAGTCCCATGTTTTTGAATCATCTCCATCAACAGGTTGATGGTTTTTTCGGCTTCATCTCTTTTTTTACTGAGGTCTCTTTCTAATAATTGTTTCATTTCATCCAATCTTCGTTGATATTGATCCATTTCTTCTCCTGAAATTCCACGGTTCAACCCGAGTTCTGTTTCTTCATATCCTTGGAAAAAATGGGCAATAATGATTTCTTCAGGTGATTGTCTTCTCTTGGTTTTTTTTGGAAGCTTGTCTCCGAATAATTCTGGTTTCTGGTCAAACCTGTATTTCAAACGAATTCTTCCATCAATGCTCTTTACCACGGTACCTTCAAACACGGGTGAGATTATATGCAATTTCTCGTTTAATGTGCTCATATCATCAAAATATCCAAGGAGCGGAATTAGATGCAAGTTGAATTCCTTACAAAGCTGTTCCACTTCATCAAATTTTAAGAATCGTTCCTTTTCGGAGCGGTCCAAGTCCATTATGTCAAAAATGAAGTAACCAATATCTTCAAAACCAAAATTTTGCTTGTAGTAATCCACGTGAAGATTTGCAAGTGTTTTTTTTCCAAGTACTTCCATGACGAGAACTTTTTTGCCGTGTTTTTTAAAGAATTTCAGGAAAACCGATGAAAACTCTTTCCGTAGCATTACTGTTGTCTTCGCACAAACATGGCCGCCTCTTAAAACAGCAATGAAATCGTCCATTTTGGGGATGTAAGAGAGTCGGATGTTATAACCGTTGATCTTCAATTGGGCAACCATTTTGCCGGGAATGGACGTGAGGTGTAAGAGTTTAGGATAGGGAGGTATCATTATATCCCCTATTCTCACTCTTCCATTCGTACTTAAAATCTCCCCTTCAATGCTAGCTAACGAATACTTTCCACTTTCATTTACGACTAAATTCATTTTCTTTTCTCTCGGATTTGCTATGTTCTATTTGTTACAATAAGTATTTTAATTCCCCTGCTTCATGCGGATGCATGCATGCTACTGATTCCTATAAATATCTTGCTCATTCTAACCATGTTTATTTCAAAATAAAATTAAATCTAATAATTTTATCATTTAAAGAAATCTTTTTAAAAACGGCATCCGAAATTTATTCCGATGTCAATATTTTAGCCGAGGAATTAAAGATGGCAATGCAAAAAGTGTTTGATTATTTAAAAGAAAAAGGCGTGGAAATAGATGAAGCTCTATTGAAGTATGTTGAAAATGGTGTGGACATTTCTGAAAAGGATGAATTTAAACACGATTTCAAAATAGATAATTATCCTGAACACCATAATGAAAGCTGGTATTTTAATTTCATAGATTTTGACGCAAATGTTCAATTAGTTACCCGTGTTTCTCTTGAGATGGGTGCTAAAAAGTCTGATGTCATGCTGATCATTATAATAGATAGGAAGACTGAAACCTATCTAAATCGTTTGATTATTGATGGGTGGCCAGAAAGCGACATTTATGGTGATAAACGCGTGAAGTATGAGTGTCTAGAACCAATGAAGAAATGGCACGTTACAGCCAAGCATCGTAAATTTGAAGTTGATGTCATTTTTGAAGCTCGTTTTCCTCCATTCAATTACTTGAGTCATGAAGATCCGCTCGAGGCTTTCAAGAAATATGGCGTTGAAATGTTGCAGGTTGCAGCCCAACAACATTACGAACAGGGAATGAAAGTCACGGGAACCGTAAAAATCAAGGAAAAACGTGAGGTAAAAGAGGTTCGACAGATTAATTGTTATGGTCATCGGGATCATTCTTGGGGTACAAGAGACTGGGTGAATATTGATCGATGGAATTGGATTTCAGCCCAATTTGATGATTGCACGATCAATGCGGCACGTGTTGAAGTTTTTGGAAAAATACTCACATCAGGCTTCATATCAACTTCGGAAGGTAATGAGCACGTTACAAATGTTGAAGTAACCACTGAGTGTGGTTATAAGGATGATGAACGCGCTCCAAAATCGTCGACATTTAAGTTAACAACGAAAAACAGGCAGGTAACTCTTACGTCGCACACGTGGAAGTCTTTATACCTTAAAAGACCTTCTGAACGTGGATTAACCGAGATTTATGAACAAATCGTTAATTTTGAAATGGATGGAAAGAAAGGAACAGGAATCTCTGAATACATGAGCTCGACCAAAAAAGAAGGTGCTTGATTGTACGGCGACATTAGTGATGAAAAGGCAAACGATCTCATTTACTATTTGTCTGAAAACATCAGGAAGGGAATTATGGGAAGAAGCGTTATCGAAAGTCAGCTCTTCCCTGTCACCACTTACATTTCCACAGCTTGTTATATCCTATACGATCAGGGTTTTGAATATCGTGTAATGAAGGAAGTTGCGAAAAAAATCAAGGCTGAGACCATTGCACGTCGTTGCAAGACTCCAGCTTCGTATCTGAATCAATTGGCATTTCACACATTGGCGATGCTTTATCTACATGGACGGGCTTCTGTCATTAGTGACATAAAACACGCCAATAAAAAGAAAGCAACACCCGATCCCATTGAAACTGAAGAACAAAAATTCCAGACGAAGTTCATTCTTGATTATTGGCAGAATTTAAGTCCGAATTACCGGAATGATGGCATGCTTACGGCAGAAGATGGTGGAAATACAATTGTTTGCTTGGATCAGAACGTGATCGACAGACTCTATTCCGAAATGATTCCCGTTAAGGAAAAATCAATTATTTCTAAGATGAAACGCACGACTGCAATGCTAACGAATTATAATTTCTTGATGCAAGCAGAATGTCGAGCCGGCATATTCGAACACGGACCGTATTATGTTGAAGGAACTGATGAAGTCATATTTTTTAAAGAATTCCAATTTCTGTATGATGGAAAGGAAATTGGTGACATGGACCTATCTAAGTATATAGATCACATAAAGACAAAGCACGTTTCCCCTATCGGAAACGTTATTTTTGGATTTGGACTGCGGGGCATGGAAGAAGTGCAATTTAATGATTGGGGAACTTCATTCTTTAAACCACCCGATTACATAGAACATATTTCCTCAATGGGAATGTGGACAAAAGAATACACGCATCCAAAGGATTATCGATATCCCGATAAGTTGGGAAACGTCGTTCCAGTAAAGTTCGATGTGATGAATGATCTACAAGCATATGCTCAGGGTGCACTGAACGAGTTCTATCTTCGGGTTGCTAATTGGGATTACATGAAAAAGTTGATGCTGGGCGTTAATCTTTATGCAAATTTTATTGCATTTTATGCCGTTTACGCAGGAATGGAGAATGAATTTGCATGGAATTGGGTTGATGACGTTCTCGAGAATAAACAGCGGAATGATCTCGTAGACATCGAAAAAGTCAAAGGTTACATCAAGAGATTGCAGCAAAATCCCGCGGGAGCACATCCCTTTCTGGGTAGATTCTTTCGTTCAAAGAAACAACGTAAAAAAGATCCCACGCTCTATTTCCTATCGGAGTAAAAACTCCAATTTTTTATTTTGGTAATTGAAAATGACGAAATATGATTTAATTATTGTTGGTGGTGGACCTGCCGGTGCAATGGCTGGTTACTACGCTGCACGAGAAGGACTGAAATCACTCATTTTAGAACGTAGTCAAAAACCGGGACAAACAACCGTTTCTGGATGCGGACTTTCTCCCAAGTTATGGCGTGATTTTGACTTCATGGACGAGATATTCGAGCTTCCACACAGGATTGCAGACATGGCAACGGTTCATTTTGTAGATAAAAATAATAAGGAACGAAGTAGCATTAGTTTCACGCCTTCAGATCAAGCATCCTATGATGCTGCTAAAAAGTTTCTCACGGTAAACGTGTATCGAGGATTGCTCGATCCGTGGTTGATGAACTACGCTACTTCAGAAGGAGCCATCCTAAAAGCCTCAACTTGCGTAATGGATTTACTTAAAGATGATAAGGGCAAGGTTTCTGGTGTCATTACTGATTCTGGCGAAACGTTCGAAGCTCCATTGGTATTGGGATGCGAAGGTGTGATTTCCGTCGTGGCACAAAAATCAGGACTTCGAAAACGGTGGCTTCCATCCGAGGCATGTTGGATGGTAAATTATGATTTCGCTTCAACAAAAGAAATTATAGATGAGATGATAGGCGGAAATGCTCTTCATTACTGGTATGCTGGATCCTTTCCAACGGCTTATACCTTTTATAATGTTGATGGTTTTCATTTTGGATTAGGGTCATTTTTCGATCACGTAAAAAATCAGTCTTGGAATCCCCAAAGCTTGTTAAAAGAATTTTATAAAGTTGAAGGCGTCCGGCGACAAATTAAAATTTGTCAAGGAAAGGCCCGTGAATATCAAGCACATATTTTGCCAATGATTAGCGATCCTGGAAAGACTTATGCTGATAACATCTTGCTGTTAGGCGATGCTGCAGGATTTTTATGTCCATTTGAAGCCGAAGGCGTTTATTATGCGATGCTTTCGGGTAAACATGCGATTGAAACTGCTGTTGAGGCGCAACAAGCGGGCGATTATTCCGAGACGACTTTAAAAGTATATGAGAACAAGTGGAGAAATTCTCCAATCGGTGAAGAATTCATTCTCGGACCTGCTTTTTCAAGTATTGTCCGCGGGCTTTTCTTCAATCCCGTCACTACAGGGGAATTCGTGGATGCCGTGAATGACCTCCTATATGGTCTGGCAAACGTGGCGGAAAGCCATTATTACAATCTTAACAACTTGGAAAACGTTATGGAAAGGCATTTCCCGTTTCTGAGCAGGGTTTTGAGCGAATATGCTGAGCCATTCATGGATGGTTTCACTCAAAAGCCGCCAATTCCCATCACGCAGATTATAAAGACATATCTTGATCAACAAATTAAAAAACGTGCCAGACAGGAGAAGAAGAGAAATGAATGAACATCTGGTAGATCCAAAGACGATAATACGGAAGACCGGACCTGAAACTGGCGATTATATTACAGTAGACGAAGAAAAATGCAATGGATGCGGCAAATGTACAATTATCTGTCCTGTTAGTCTCTATGAGATCGTCGATGGTAAATCTCGCTTAAATTCTGAATATGAAAAATGGTGCTTGGAATGTGCTCATTGCTGGGTGATTTGTCCGAACCAAGCCATCTCATTCCATTATCCAAAAGGTGGTTCTGGAATCCTTTATGAAAAAGGATGATTTGCTCAATTAACGCAAATCGTCTTATCTCCGTTTTTTTTTAAGCTGAAAATGAAATCTGCTCAATTCCCTGACTCAAAAGAGATTTCTAATGAATTTTTGATAGCATCCAGTCGAGACTATACCTGTTTTCATATCCATTCCAGAAACGTGCGAGGATGATAAATCCCAAGAAAAATCCGATTATTGGAATTAAAGCCCACGGAAAGAAGAAAGATGACCTGATGGGAATGACGAGGTTTAGACCGTCCAAAAGAACGCCTATGATCACTCCGTGCATGAAGTATATTGTTAATGGTAGTTTTCCCGGGTATTCGATGGGTGCGAGAATTCCAACGTCGAATCCCTTGTAATCCGCCAATCGATAAAATCCGTAAAACATTAACATGAAACCACTAATGCATTCCAAGCAATAAAATATGGGATCAACATGAAGCGGAAGCGGAAACACAAAGTTGGAAATGATAAAAATTATCCATCCTATTGTTATCAGAACGTAGCTATAATGCATTAGCCGTCTTTTCATTCCCTGTAAATTTTTTTCTCGAGTATATCTGACTATGATATCAGCAACGATGGTACCCAAAATGTTGAAAAAAATCCAGGGCATTATCGGATAATTTCCGCACCATAAAATTTGAATGATGAAATTTATCAATACAAGTCCCATATTTCCTTGCATTAAATAGGTCCAACTTGCAAAGCGCGGCACGTATAGGTAATCCATTCCCAGCCAGAGATGTTCCAAAGGTAGAAAAAGTGGATATCCAAACAAGAGTGGGAGATAGGTCATCATTGACATCATTACGAGTAGCCCAACTGCAAGGATGACACGGTATTTCATGCGTAAAAAAAGCGTGAAATATGTCAATATCATCAATAACCCGAGAGAATGTAAAAGATCCCAGAAAAAAATCAAATTAAAAATTCTATCTGGCGTTAGAAACCAAAAACTCCGAATAAAACTAAATGAGTATCCGAGTAATATTACTAAGGTTCCTCTTTTCAACACGTGTGAGAAAATCTTGCGTTCTGTTTTTTTTGCTTCCCTTCGTTTCATCGTGGCGATGCCGAGGCTTAATCCACTTACCGTGAAAAAAAAAGGAGCACTAATAAATCCACTATGAGTTAAAATCCCGTAAATGACGCCGTCGAAATTAGTAATCAACAAGGCGTTGTAAGAAAAAAACATCGTGAAATGAACCCAAATCATTATTAGGATGGCAAATCCACGCATTATGTCGATACCGTGAATCCTCTGGAATATTGCTTTAGAATCGCCTTTACTCATGCCATCTCGCCCTATTTAAGCAGAAACCTTGGGAGATTTTGCTACTTTCAATCTCGTGTCTCAGAGATTCTTTTTTATTTTAATTACGAATGGAAATTTAAATTTAATTTAATTTTATATTTTTTTAATCTATTTTTGAAAGCAACCAATCAAGATTGTACTTGTATTCGTTTAGACTCCAAATATAGCCCAAAAGTGTAACACCGATAAAGATCAGGCATACAGGGATGAGAACCATTGGGAAATAAAGTTGATACTTAATCGGAAAGATTTTATTAATACCTTCAAGTATGATTCCAATTATAACACCGTGTACTAGATATATGGTTAACGGTATACGCCCTACATGTTCAGCGGGAGAAAAGATCCAGCCCGGTCGCCGTTTGAAGTCATATGTCCAAAATATACCAAAAGTAAATAATGTGGTAATCGTGATGCAGAAGAAGCAATACGTTGCAGGTGTTAGTTCCCACGGTATGATCCATGGATTTGTCAATGGAATGTTTGTTAAGAAGAAGATCAATGTTGCCAAACCAAGAAAAACTAGACAATATTGAATGATTTTTTTAGCTAGACCCAAATCATCTCCTATTTCAGCATATTTCAATAATGTTTCTGCCAAGATGGTACCGAAAATTGTAAAAGAAATCCAAGGAATGACAGGATAATTTCCATACCAAAAAATCTGCATTAAAAAGTCGATGATGAGTAATCCAATGTTGCCTTGAATGAGAAATGTCCAGCTCCAAAGATTTTTTTCGTAATAGTAATCCACGCCTTCCCAAAGGTAAAATAAGGTATTCGTGGGTTCAGGAGCACCAAATAAAAGAGGAATGTAACCAATCAAAAAGGTTGCCCCAATTATGGCACCAAGTATAATTAAACGTTTTCTGATAGAAAGTTTCAAGCAAAAAAATGTAAGGATCATTAGCAAGCCTAAAGAATGCAGGAGATCCCAGAAAAATAGGAAATTGATTATTGAATCTGGACGAAATATCCAAAAAACTCGAATGAAACTAAATAAATAGCCAAACAGAATTACTAATGCTCCTCTCTTGATGACATGATTTCGTATTCTTTTTCCATTTATATTTTTCGCCCGTCGTCTCTTTGTTGCAATTGTCAGGCTCATTCCGCTCATTATATAGAAAAAAGGAGCTGAAAATGGTCCCGCGTGTGTTAGAGCACCGTGAACGATATAATCCGATATATCAAGAAATAACGCGTGATGCGAAAAAAACATCATGAAATGAACCCAAACCATTATCATGATTGCGACACCGCGCATCACGTCGATGGCATGAATCCTTTTGGCAAGTAATTCATCCACGCCCGGGCTCATGTGCGTTAGCCGTCTCCTTGTATATTTGTCTTTAATGGTCCAAAACTTGTTACACGATTTGTTTCAAATTTAAAAAGGATTTGCTTTTAGTGGAGGACTTGATGAAAGAGGAAAATAAAATTCAAGAATTTACGAGTTTAGGATTGCATTCATGTGATTCATGCGTTTTTGCAGAATTTTACGGGTTCCTACATCGGGTCGGTGAAAGAGATTGCCTTTGATATAAGCTATTGATTTTTCCGCAATTTGTTCGGCTATTTCCAAATTGGGACCCATTCCCAATACTGCGATTGCTCGACTCTTCGTTGTTTTTATTTTGCCTTGTTCCTCGTGAACTGATGCATGATAGACTTTGCCCCCGAGCTTGTCAATGGCCGCTTGATTTATTTCGACTTCTGTCGGTTGGGCATTAATGGGATATCCGTTAGGAACGAGATATTTGGTAACGGTTGCATTCTGTTTAAATTCAATTTTGATTTGGTGCAAATTTCCTTTAATCATTGCTTCACAAATTTCAATGAAATTGGTTTCTAGAAGAGGTAAGATATTCATTGCTTCAGGATCACCGTACCGAGCGTTGAATTCGATAATCATTGGACCTTTTTTCGTGAGCATGAATTGCCCGTAAAGCATTCCCTTGTAGGATTTGCCGGTTTCCTTTTTCAATGCCTCGACTGTTTTTAGCATCATTTGGACCGATTCGTCAACATTTTCCCGTGTAACAAATGGTAATAGATGATCAGAGCAGCTATATGAACCCATCCCGCCTGTATTGGGTCCTGTATCGTCTACGTTTAATCTCTTGTGATCTTGAACAAGGGGCGTGGGGATTACATGGCTCCCATCAACGAATGCTTGAAGTGTATATTCTTCGCCATCCAATTTTTCTTCTAAAATCACGCTAGCATTTTTTGCTAAAATTTCTTCGGCATATGCTACGATTTCGCCCACATCATTCAAGTGTTCTCCTGTAACTTTAACGCCTTTTCCCCCCGTAAGACCATCGGGCTTAACAGCCAGCTCTCCCAACTTTTCCGCATATTCGCGAAGACCCTCAATTGAATTGAAAATTCGGAATTGAGCATTTCCCTGAACTTGATATTTTTGTAAAAGTGTCCTACAAAATTCTTTTGATGTTTCAATTCGTGCTACGGTTTTCAAGGGACTACAACAGGCGATTCCTCTTGTTTCCAAGAAATCGACAATTCCATCAGCTAATGGATTTTCCGGGCCAATTACTCCAAAATCCAAGGATTTGTTTTTAATGAACTCATCCAACGCATTGAAGTCATTAAGTTTTGCTAACTTAAACTCGTTTGCGAGCCGTGCGATTCCCGGATTTTTTGATGCCATGAAAGAATGAACCTTGGCACCTGACTTTTTTAAGGTTTCGCCAATTACCATTTCTCGGGCACCGTGCCCAACTAATAGGACGTTTACCATTCAAAATCACCTAATATCTTGAATTTAAGTGGATATTTGGCTTTTTATTTTTTGCTTTAATCTATAATATATTCAATTAAATCGTGATTTTAGGAAAAAATCGTCTCTATTTTAAAATTTTTTTAGAGAAGAAAGATTTTTAATGGTGTGTAAATAAAATTTACACAGATTCTTCATGTCTTGAATTTAAGATTTTGATTTGACAAATTATATAGAGACAAAAATACATGAAGAAAAAAAAAAATAAATTGAAGAATGAAATTTGGTGAGTTAAATGGGTAAAGATTATCCCGAATATGAAGAACCAGATTATTTGTCCGAACCGATGGCATTACCTGAAGGCGTGGATTTTGATGAGTATGTGATTGCAAGCTATATTGCATATCTGGATGCCAATATCAATGTTGACATAATAGGTCCTGCCGTTGCAATCGAACAAAGTACGGGGACTTGGACTCCTGTTCCTTATGAAACTGCAGAAGTCCGTCGAAAACACGTTGCAAAGGTCATTTCTTATACTCAACTGCCCGATTATGAATACGAACGTCCTTCTCCAAAACAAGAGCCCAAACGTGCTTATTTTCTGCAAATTGCATTTCCATGGATTAATGTTCGCAATACGCTTTCGATGCTTCTAACCGCAATTTTTGGAAACATATCAATGGGTGGCGCTTTAAAAATGGTCGATGTTCGTTTTCCCAAGAAATTCATGGATGATTTCAAGGGACCGAAATTTGGCATTGAAGGAATTCGCAAGCTCTTAAAAGTACCAAAGCGTCCACTTTTAAACAACATGATCAAGCCCTGCACTTACACGTGGAATAAGGATTTTCAAGAATTATTTTACAATGCTGCAGTTGGCGGATGCGATATTATCAAGGATGATGAATTGGTTGCTAATCAAGACTATAATCGGTTAGAAGAACGTGTTCCTGCGTTCATGGAAGCTGTAGATAAGGCAAAATCGGAAACAGGTGAAGAAACGCTATACACTGCAAATATAACTGACAAAATGCCAAACATACTTGAAAATGCAGATAGAGTTCAGGAGCTAGGAGGAAATGCCCTAATGATCAATTTTCTCGTGGTCGGATACGAAGTCATGCGTCAGATTGCTGAAGATCCGAGCATTAAACTTCCCATCCTCGGACATATGGATTTTGCAGGAGCAATGTACATGAGTCCCCAGCATGGTGTTTCCAGCCATATAATATTGGGTAAGTTTGCTCGAATGGCAGGTGCGGATGTTGTCGTGCATCCAGCTCCATATGGAAAAGCACAGGTCATCAACGAAAAATATACGAGAGTGGCTAACGTAATGCGATTGCCCATGTATAATATTAAGTCAACCTTTCCAATGCCGAGTGGTGGCATTACTACTGGTCTTGTCGAAAAATGCGTGAAGGATTTGGGAACCGACATTGTCATTGGAAGCGGCGGAGGAATTCATGCTCATCCACAAGGTCCTATTGCAGGTGCCAAGGCATTCAGGCAAGCCATAGATGCTGTCATGAGTGGAGTATCTGTCAAGAAAGCAGGACAAGAGCATGAAGAATTAGGCATCAGTCTCGGAATCTGGGGAGCGGGTAAGAAAACCGAATTCAAAATCAAATAATCTTTTCTTTTTTTTTAACTTGGATAAAAAGGAATTAGAAAATTACATCTTGACCTTATCATCGGGGATGTAAGGTGCTTTTATAAAGAAAATCTTGCAATTTTCAGAGCCTTCATTTATTATGTCGTGTGGTGTTTTTGGAGGCAGGCTAAACACGTCACCCGGTTTTGTTTCCACTCTTTCATCGCCAATAATGAATGTAGGTGTTCCTTCCATGATGAAGAAAGTCTCTTCCACTTCATTGTGATAATGCTTTCCGAGTTTTTGTCCAGGTTTGTATAGGATGAGACCACCGTCTATTTTTGGACCCTTGAACAGGTATTTAGGTCCGCTATCGCCATCTCTCCACGGAATTTCCTTTTCGTTTTTAATATCAACCATCATCGTTCATCTCCTAATTCTTTCATTTTGAAAACATATCAATTAAAATTTACTTGATTCAGCATATAAAAAGTCTTTCTCAAGTCTTGAAAACTTGCTTTTTCAGAATGATTTCATGCCGAATTAATTCAAGTAGATTTAAAAATGACGTTTCGCTTCCATCCTAATAATGATAACATGATTTTTGAATAAAAATAATGAAGGATGTTTGTAATGAGTAAAGAAACAGATGATACTACTATCAAACAGGATCGGGAATGCACGAATTACGGCTGAGGATTAATAAATGTCATCATGGACTATTTTCGCAAGCGCCGGATGACGAACCAAGAGAAAAAGGAAAATTCATGATAACTTTTCAGGCTCAAATCTCTCAAAGTCTTGATTTGATGTTGAGATTTCGCCACAAATCCCCTGAAAAGTCCATTAATATCATTAGACTCATAATCATGAAATAACATTCATTTAAATAAGGCACCATATCGGGCTGAGGATACAAGCCTGGCATAGATGCCGAGAAAACCTTCCGTGATTGGCGGTTTCGGTGGAGACCATTTCTTTAATCGTGCTTCAATTTCCTCTGGAGAAAGAAGGAGATCTAATTTTCGGTTAGGAATGTCAATGCTTATCATGTCTCCATCTTCGACTATTGCCAATGGTCCCCCTGCAGCGGCTTCGGGACATACGTGTCCGATGCACGGTCCCCGAGTCGCACCTGAATAACGTCCGTCCGTGATCATTGCAACGGATTCTCCAAGACCCATTCCTACCAGAATCGCTGCGGGAAGTGATAACTCACGCATTCCAGGTCCCCCTTTTGGACCTTCATAACGAATGATCAACACGTCCCCTGCTTGAATTGACTTGCTTAAAAGTGCTTTCTGGACATCTTCTTCCTTGTTGAAAACACGTGCGGGACCCGAATGAACCAACATTTTCGGATTTACGGCACTTTGTTTGACGAGTGCACCTTCTGGAGCAAGAGTCCCTTCAAGAATGGCAAGACCACCCTCTGTGGAAAGGGGTGCTTTCATCGCATGAACAACATCAGGTCTGGCATTCTGCACGCTTTTAAGAAGTTCTCCCAATGTTTTCCCCATGACCGTCGGAGTATTTAAATCCAATATTGGTGCCAATTCTTTAAGTACTGCCAACACTCCACCAGCCTCGTCTAAATCCGTAATTGTATGGCTAGAAGCAGGTTTAAATTTAGCAAGTAGAGGAGTACTTCGACTTAATTCATCGAAATCATCCATTTTTAGATCTACATTCACTTCATTAGCTAAAGCACACAGGTGAAGAACCATGTTTGAAGATCCTCCAACTGCCAATCCCAATCGTGCAGCATTATGGATGGAAGCACTCGTGAGGAACCTTCTTGCCCGAACGTTTTCTCTAACGAGCTCTATTATTTTTTCTCCTGCTTTCTGGGCTAGACGCATTCGATTAGCATCATGGGCCAGTAGAGTCGCACTTCTCGGGAGAGAAAGCCCCAACGCTTCGACCATACAACACATGGTGCTTGCAGTTCCCATCATATTGCAAGATCCCTCTCCACAACAAATCTCCGATTCGAGTTCGTGAAATTCTTCTTCGGTGATTTCTCCTTTAGTATACCTTCCTATTGCCTCTTTCACATCGCAGGTGGTCTTAACTTCTCCATTGATTATCCTGTGAGGCATGACACCTCCCGTGAGAAAGATTGTTGGTAGATTACACCGTGCCGCAGCAATGAGCATTCCGGGAACTATTTTATCACACGAACATAACATGACAAGTCCTTTAATTGTATAATGTGCCTTAACCATTAATTCAATTGAACCCGCTATGATCTCGCGGGACGGAAGAATATAATGCATGCCGGGACCTTGAGCAATTCCATCACATGGTGCAATCGTGTTGAATTCAACTGGAGTTCCTCCAGCTCTTAGGATTCCACGCCTTACAAATTCGGCAAGCCGATGCAAATGTGCGTGTCCAGGATTAAGGTCATTCCAAGAATTGACTATGGCGATTAAGGGCTTTTTTAAATCCTTATCCGAAAGACCCGTTGCCTTGTAAAGGGCTCGAAGATAGGCCCGTGCGGGATCTATCTCATCATTGGTTGTCATTTCAAGCTCTCCCATTGTCTAATGTCTTTCATCAATTTTTATGCTTCACATGTTTTACATGTAAATCACATGAGTAAAAATGAATCGTTTTTCTCATGATCAATAATTAGCTTCAGATAATTTCTTTGAATAATAGACACGTTTTCCTCATTTCAATTTTTTCATTTGAATGATAATTGATGGTATTTTATTTTGATTGCAGAAATTTTGCTTGATTTTTCATTTATTTCTCAATAGTACTGATTAATTGGCCTCCTCCCTCGACACTTCGGTGTTTTTTACCCTAGTATTTTTAATATTTAACGAAATTTTATCATGTTTTATCTGAAGAATAATCTTCCCTTTTAAATTGAAATGATTGATTAAATTTGCGAATTAACCTATAAAAAGAGAGCTTTCATGACACATTTCCACTCTTTCAATGAAACCCTGCCTTTCAATGAAGATATGGAAAAACTATTCAGAATTAAAGAAGAAAACATATTTTTGAATTAAGCATAAATGATTCAGTAAATTATTCGAATATTAAATTATTGAAATGAAATCTGTATTTCATATTTGAATTTTATAGAAAGGGCGGAATTTTTTGCACGAGAAACATCTAGAAAGGCTTTTAAAAAAGTCGGGCATTCCATATATTAGTGAGGCAGCAAAATTTTTGGATCACATTTATTCAAATCCTGATAAAATTCCCAAATTAATCACCAATAACACGGTTGAAAAAGTTTTAAAATTGGATCGCATAAAATCATCGAAAATTCTAAGTTCTCTTGCAAAATCCGGTTTTATAATTAAAAATATTAAAAAAAATGAATATAGTCCATTTTCGCTGGCGAAATTTGAATTGATTTGCCTGAAAAGAGTCATGGATGAAAGTAACGTTCAATTATCTTCCTTGAATTCTTTTTTTAACAAGAGTTATAGAATCTTTTTTTGTGAGAAACTGGGAATAAATACGTTTTTTAATCGGCTCTTGGCTCTATATCCGACTTTTTCTCCAAGTGAAAATCTTTACATCGAAGCATATCTTTCAGAATTTGCTTTTTCGATCCCTTATGAGAAACATACTCCTCCTTTACAGAAAATAATCGAGCAGATTGTTACGAAAAAGATTTTTAATCTGACACATGAGCGATATCTTGCCTTGAAAAAACACATAGCACGTATAAAATCTCAGGGCTCCAATAAGGGAACTGTATACTATATCATTCCCATAATGGGCTTTAAGCGATTTTGTCTTCAAGCTCGTGACTTCTTAAGTCCTGATATATCCGATTTTTATATCAAGTTATTATCGCTGTTGAAGGATGGGCTAAAGGAACATGAAGAAGATATCAAGAATTCCATTTTATTACCTATTATAGTCACGGATCGTGAACAATTCAACAATTTGCAGATGATTTGCAATCCTCATGTCTTTCAATTTTATTCCGATCATTATATTCAATTGAGTGCAAAGTCTGTTCTCTATTGCTATGGACAGGATCACGCCCGAAACATTGCACAAAGTTACATGCAGTTATTTGAAAGCCTTGTATCAAAAATAAGCGATGAAATTCAGCCAAAATCCAATCCTTTACTGAAAGCAAATATTGGAGAATTGCTTTTTGATTTTTCCATTCAACAGATAGATAAAGAACTCAAGGCGACCAAGAAGATGTCATAAAGACCTGACAATATGACCATTCTGCAAGCTTTGTAAGTGGTAATTTCTCCAAACGACCATGCTATGAATTAGTTTTTCTTTTAAGTCCTTGTCGACTTGTTTGGCTTGAAGATTGCTAATCCATTCCGAAATATTACCCAAAACGATTGAGTATGGGTTTTTTGAGAAGATAGAGTGTTTTAATTTGATGATGGCATCATATATTTTATGGTAGTCGTCATTTAGTATAACGCGTCCGAGATTTGTAAACCCTGCTTCAACAGTGTTGTATGTCTGAAGTTCAAACCTTCTACACACCTGATTTTTTTCATAAAAATTAAGAAGATTCGCAAAAATAAGGTCGATATTTATGTTTTTCAGTGCAGATGTCTCGTAGAATGCGGCATCAAGAGATTTAGCGAATTCCCTGCCTTCATCCTGTTCAACTTCTCTTTCATAAGGTCGACCCGTTTTCGGGTTTATTTGACCCGACTCGGGCAAATCAACCTTGTTGCCTGCGATGATTAATGGTTTAGTGCCGATATATTCTTGAAATTCGCAGACCCAATTCTCAAGATCGAGAAAAGTCAGCCTGTTGGTGATATCATAAACGAGAATTACTCCGTGAGCCCCTTCATAATATTGCGTGCGAAAAATTCTGAATCTTTCTTGTCCTGCAATGTCCCACAATTGTATTGCATATAAATTTCCGTTAACACTGATTTTCCTCACGCCAAAATTGACACCAATTGTCATTTGGTAACCGCAACTGGGAAAACCTTCACAGAAACTGCTTGTAATGCCTGTCTTGCCGACAAATCCGTCTCCTATTATTATGAATTTGACGAATTTCTTAACAGGCATATTTTTGTCGAGTAATTTGTACGGAAACTCATTCATTTTGTTTCCCCTCTTTTTTAAGAATGATATATTAGCATATTTAAAATTATTTGTCAGAAGTTAGCAATCTATGAGTCGCCATGTCATGGAGAATCCGAGAAATCTCTTATATCCTTGAGAAATTCGCATAAAAAAAATAAAAAAAATGAGTTTAATGAAATTTTTTTTAAAAAAAATTGGGAATCAAGCAAGGTTTTTATCTTTAAACTTCAAGTAATGGATGCAAGCCTTGAGTACCGATTCAAGTGCCTTGGGATCAACTTTGTCTGGCGTGTCTCGGACAGTGTGGTAGTGTTGCATATATCCCTTCATTGAAGACCCGAGATCTACGCCAAAAATACAAGTTGTTTCTATTCCTTTTTGGGCAAATGCTGCAGAATCCGAGCTACCTGCCCCAAATGGCGTTGCAATATGTCCTACTTCTATGTTTAAATCTTTGAAAACCTGTTCAAGGTCATTTATGACTTCGCTTGAAAGCTTGATGGTGGAATTGAGATCTCTTGTCGTGAGATAAAATTTTGTAGGTGTTACTATGACTTCCATGTTAATAACGATCGCGTTTTCTGCTTTCAGCTCTTTTTGGTGGGCTTTGGCATAAGCCTTCGCTCCTCGTAATCCTATTTCCTCAGCACCCCACGCAGCAATTTGGACTTTCGTGTGTTTCGGAAAAAAATCACCCGATTCTCTTGCTTCCTTTAGGAATTTTCCGACGCCCATTACAACGGAGACTGCAGATAGGTTATCGCCCGCACCAAGAGTTGGAGTCCACGTGGTAAAGAAGAAGAATAACACGCCCAGAGGTATCCCCACGATCATCATTATGATCCAAAGCAGTGAAAATGCCTGATCCGTGATTAGAGATAGTAGGATGTTGTTTAAAAGGAGATTGAGATGAAAGAGAATGGCATTAACGACACTGATTACGAAGAAGAGAATAAAAGTTACGATGAATGAGAACATTATGATACCATAAACGAAACCTCCCCACCATTTAATGAAATTAAATTGGAATGGAGAATCGATGTGCCCTGAAAAAATTATCGTTTGTCTTGCTTCCTGAGTTGGATTAAAGGTTCCAATTGTATTTGTCGACTTTTTTTTCGGGAAAAAAGGGTCCAAGAATTGCTTATAGAAAACAAATTCCATGAGGGCTATGAGGATTGCGATGGACATCAGTATTCCAGAAAGTAAAGGAAATATTTTGAAGAGAAGAATTGATATGATGAACATGGGAGTCACGATCTTTAGCCAGCCCAGAAATGCTTTCGGAGCAATTTTAAATTCTTCCATTTTGACTTCATCGCAAAGATCCTCCATCATCTTTGCAGTCATTTCTGCGGCTTTTCTCTCTCCATCGCTACCGGGTGATCGCGGTCCGATCTCATTACAAATTTTTGAAATATAATCGTGCATGTATTTTCCGTGAGTTTCATCTATTTTTATTGACATTTTTGCGACCTTCTTGTCTTTTCAGTAATTTTCAATTCTATTTATACTTGCTTAAATTTTGCTTTTTATGTTTTTAAGTCTGGTTTTGGTTTTGTATATCCAAACGGATTGTCGTTAAAAATTATGGACTGAACTACATGTTGATGTTCGGGAAGGATCATTCCTTGTTTGAATGTTTCTTCACGTAATTGCTTTATCATTCCGGGAATGTCCACGTTACCCGGGCAAGCCTCTTTACATCGTCCACAAGACATACATGCTAACAATCCAATTTGAACGGCTTTTTCCAAGCCCAAGATAAGTGCAGCTTTTATGACTCCTACGGGACTTGTTGCCACTTCGGATTTATAGATGTCTAATCCTGCACTTTGAATTAGCGGGCAGGCCAAATAACAGGCGCCGCAATTGATGCATTTCAGGAGGCTCTTGAAGCCTTCTTTGGACTTTGCTATTGCCCTATATCCTTCAAGTAGCACTATGTGAACTTCTTGCGCTCCTGACATGCCATACACGTTAACGCCTTGTATGTCTGAAGTCTGGCTTGGTCCATTTATGAAAGAAACGTATGTTCCATTCAAGTCAATTGCAGCTTCTGCCATTTGCAGGACTGTTACAGCGTCTTTCCATGTTTCCACAACTTTGTCCGTTCCAACTATGGCAATATGAACGGGAGGAAGTCTTGTTATCAGGGATATGTTTCCTTCATTTTCCACAATCCCGATGCGTCCATCTTCTGCAATGAGCACGTTTGCACCAGAAATCCCTACTCTTGCCCCGATGATTTTTTCCCTGAGTTCTTTCTTGCCTGCTTTCACGATTTCCTGTGGCATTGGTGGGACATGGACGCCATAATATTCCGAGAACTCTTGAGCAATTCTCGTTGCAGGAATGTGAGCAGCGGGTCCAACAGGCAAGCTCGGTGTTTCATCTAAGATTTGAATTATACGATCCCCTAAGTCTGTTTCTATTACCTCGATTCCTTTTTCCTTTAAGAATTCAACGAGTCTTAGCTCTTTTCCCGTATTTGTTTTGGATTTAACGATGTATTTTTCGTCTTTCACCAGATTGAGAATGTAATCACGTGCTTCGTCCTCGGTTTTGGCAAGAAAAACCTTGAACATTTTAGATCTCGCGTTTTTGATGAAGTTTTCTAATAATTCTTTGTTTTTTTCAATTGCTTCTTCTTTAATTTTAATGTATTCTTCCCGATATTTTTCAGGTCTTTGATTATTCAAGATTTTTTTCTCGTAACCAATATCGAAAAACGTGACGAGACTACTTGACATCTCATCTATTCCTTTGTCAACGAGATTTTTTCCATCTTCAGCAGGATTTGTCATTTTGTTAAACCTCCTCTTCATCTTTCCACGTATCTAAAATTCCTAATTCGTATGCAATTAATCGCACGAGACTAATTGGCTTGGTTTTTGACTCCGTCAATGTTGCAACCGTCTTGAAGTTATAGTAACAAGTTGGACAAGTCATGACAATTCCTCCATCACCTTTTGCTTTTGCTTTCTTTTTTGCTTCTGTAAAAGTTCGTTTAACCAGCGTGTTGCGAAGGTCGACATGGGGAATCCGGATGGGTCCTCCACAACATAATGAATTCTTTCCGCTTAATGGCATTTCCTTGTATTTAATCCCTGGAATTGACTGCAAAATGTACCTTGGCTCTTCATATAATTTTGCTTCTCGCCCCAAATGACAACCGTCAAAATAAGTAAGATTTTTCGAAACTTGAATTTCTCTTTCGAATTTAATTTTTTTTTCCTTGAGAAGACTCGCAATGAGTTCCGTGAAGTGAATGATTTCCAACTTCATGTCTTGGATTATTTTTGGATAATCTATCTTGAAGGTCACGTAACATTCCGGACAATACGTAAGTATTTTTTTTACATTATTTTGCTTGAAATAGTCCCAATTTTGTTTTACTTTTTCTATTGCCTGTTTTTTTGCACCATGACGAAAAAGTTCTCCTCCACAACAAGGCTCATTGGGTAAAACGAAGAATGGAACGTTTATTTCCTGTAAAATTTTAGCAATTAGATTATCTACATCTGTTTGAGAGTATGCCAGAGTGCAACCTCGAAAATATAAAATTTTTTCATCTTGCATGATATTAATCCCGCTCCTTGTCAAGCCAAATCAAATTTTTTTATCGTGATTTTTTTTATATTCAGAATATCGTGCCTGATGTGGCTATATTGACGTGCTTTCTTCTTTCCCATACATGCGATGTAATAAATTTTATTTTGGGAGCTTAAGTTTTTTCTGAGTTCAAATTTGAATATATTTGTCTTGTAATTAAATATTTATAACAAGTCCATATTTCGTTTATCAAGCGAGACTGATTTGAGTTAATCGTATACCCAAGATATTAAAGCCATAAAAGAATCTTCGGATGATAGCTGTGGTTCAAATAAAAAGCCTCATTCTCAAAGAATTTGGACGTGTTAAATCCGACAAACGTTCTTTAATCATGCTGGTTCTCCTTCCGCTCGTTACTATAATTATTTTTGGTTTATCTACCGGTGGGGGACCTCAAATGACATTTAATGTTTCTCTCATAACAAATGATTATATCGGAGCGACTAGTCCTTCGAATTATACTTATGATAGTACTCTTATTGATGCCTTTCAGAACTCTTCATCATCTGATTTGATGTTTTCGCTTGTTGTCGTCTCCGTGTTCAATTCTACATCCACTTCTGAATATGCTCAACATTTAGCCGTTGCTAAGAATCAGATGAACCTTGGTCTCATTGATGCAATAGTAATAATACCGGAGAATTTTTCCGAGGATTTTGGAGCTGATAATGATACGATATTGGAGTGTGTTGTGGATGCTTCACAGACACAATATGCGGCAGAGAATTTCCAGACCGTGCTTCAATTACCAATAATGTATTTTCGGATGGAAACAGAGCACACGCAAGGAGCCATAATTTTTCTTCCATATCTTGAATTTGATGTTCCTTTAAGCTATAGCCAATTATTTAATTACATGGCATCAATGATTCTTCCTATTGCTTTATTGGGCACCACCATGAATCTCACGGCATTGTGTATCGTAACTGAAGGTCCCTTGCCCAGAATGTTAATAACTCCTGCTGGAAAGCGTGATGTTATTTTAAGCAAGTTAATTACCTACACCACTTTGATGATAATGCAAGCAACAATCGTGTTTATCACGGCTTCCGCCTTTAATTTGTATAGTGCGGGACCGCTTTTTGATTTATTCATTTCTTTGATATTAGTTGGATTTGCAGGGACTTCAATCGGCTTATTGATTTCTGCAGTTACTCGAACGGAGCACCAAGCAAATCAGATTTATATTTTCGCTTTTATCTTATTTACTCTTCTCGGAGGATTATTCATTTCTGTTGATGCTCTGCCATTGCCGTTCCAGATCGTGATTTATTGTTTACCAATGGCACATTGCATGCCTCTAGTGAGTGACATCACGCTTCGTGGAATCAGCTATTTCACTCCCATGGCAAATATTAATTTATTATTTCATTCAGCCAGTCTTCTACTAATAAGCGGAGTTTGTTTTGTAGCTGCATTGGTGGCTTATCGAATTAAAAAGACGGAGGTATAAAATGAAGAATTCATTCAGGCGCATTTACGGTCTCGTTAAAAAGGAATTCCGGTTACTGTGGAGTGATAAATATGCGCTTTTGATGGCAGTTTTTCTTCCTCCTGTAATCGTAATTTTTATTGGCGTTTTGCAGGGTATATCAATACCGCCTCCCGTAATATGTGCTGTTGTCATAAATGATTCTCAACAATTTGGCGTGAATTCTTCATATATTTCATTAGAAGACAATTATACTTCTCCATTTTTGACCGCTTTGCGAAGTTTTCCAACGAGCCTTTCCATCACAGATACTGCAGGTAATGAGTTAATTTTTAACAGTTCATCAAATCCGTATGCGATGTATACTGCATATCAGCTTTTGTTATTACAACAGGTTGACGTTCTCATTGTTATTCCCCCGGAATTTTCGGAAACCATTATTTACGAAATTCTCTTTCCGAGGATTGAGATTGCCCCCGATGCTTCTGACGTGGCAAAAGTTCAACAGTTCATTAACGTTTTCAATGCCATTGGTGAGAAATTCGTGAAAGATAATGATCTGGGACAGCAAATTCTTTATGAATTCGAAGAAGAATACGCGCCGCCCCAATCCATTCCTCCATTCTCATTTAATATTGCTCTTACATATTTAACATCGATGGCATTTCCATTCATGGTCATGGGTTTTACCATGATCCTGACAATTTTAGTGATTGTTACCGAGGCACCCATACCGCGTTTAATAATAACGCCTGCAAAAAAAGAAGAGATTCTCATCTCTAAGTATATCACTTATACTCTGGTGTCTCTTGCCCAAACCACGTTAATCTTTGTTTCCACCATGGCATGTCAAGTATACGTTCCCGTTCAATTGCTCCCCGATCTATTTTTGGGGTTATTCATCACGGGAATTTACGGCGTGACTCTAGGGATACTCATATCAACAATTTCCACTTCAAAAATGCAAGCAAATCAATTATTCTTTTTTATTTTCTTAACGATTCTTCTATTGAGTGGCATGATCATTCCCATTGAATCTCTATGGTTGCCATTACAGATTGTTGCATACGGTCTTCCAATGGCTTGGGCTTCACCCATTTTCACGAATATAATATTTAAAAGTCAAGGATTTCTCTATACCTGGCCAAATTATCTGGTAATCCTGCTCATATCATTAATATTCATGGCCGTGACTTTAATTTGGTTCAGGTTTATGAAAAAAATGGAGGTCTGAGATGAGTTCGGAAGACGTAATTGAAGTCCAGAATCTCAACGTGTATTTCAAGGACAAACACGTCTTGAAGGATATTTCTTTCTCTTGCAGGAAGGGAGAAATATTGGGAATGATGGGTCTCTCTGGTGCCGGAAAGAGCACGTTGGTAAGGGTCCTAACCTGCCAACTTCGGCACGCTAAAGGTGAGGTGAAAGTAGGAGGGCATGATCCTAGAAAAAATCCTGAGAAAGTCCTACAGCTTATTGGCTACGTGCCTCAACTTGAAGAAGTCAATCTTTATTATGAATTTTCTGCCATTCAAAACGTCCTGATTTTTGCAGATTTGTATGGTATCGCAAGGGATGAAGCTCTAAAACTCACGAAAAAATATTTTCAAATTTTAGAAATTCCTGAGGATGTCTGGAATAAAAAAGTCAAGCGCCTCTCAGGTGGGGAGAAAAAACGTGTTTCAATTACAATGGGTCTAATCAATTCACCCGAAATTTTATTTCTTGATGAACCAACAACAGGCGTGGACTCTTCAAAACGCTTTGACATGATAAATTATTTGAAGAAATTGAACACAGAAACGGGCACCACGATGATCATTGTCACGCACGATTTAGAAACGGCAAATATTTGTGATCGAACCATGATTTTAGTCGATGGTAAAATCATTGATTTTGACCATCCTGATAAGCTCATTCAAAAATTGCCTAGCAATGGAAAAATTCTGCGAATAACCGTTCCTCATTTAAATGATCAAATCATCAAAAAAATTGATCAGGTTCCTGAGGTTTTCTTTCACATGCGGAAAGGTAAAGAGGTTCTTGAATTATACATGGATGATATTAATAAGAATTCGGCTAAATTGATAAAATTCTTGAATGATAATCATATTTCAATTCAAAAAATTACTCGAGATCGCGCAAAATTTAAGGAATACTTTCAGCTCCGGATAGAAAATCCAATACATGCCATAGATGGTGATTCAGCTCTAATTCAATCAGATCGCCAATTTTCTGAAATAAGAAAAAAAGGAGGTAAGATTTCATGAAGCGTAAGACCAAAAAACGTTTAATTACAGCTACGATCTTTGGTCTATTACTAGGTACTCCCATCATTGCAATGGCAGGGTTTGGATTTATTGCAAGTGTTCCCATTCCCATTTTACCTGACAAGCTCATTGAATATTTAGGTTTTTTTGATGAATTTAACATCAATTATACCTTGGGTCATCAAAATGTTGATGGTATTTTTGTAGAACCCTCAATTGAAATTAATTATTATGCACAGGAAATATTAACTAATTTGAGCTCGCCCGTAACAGAAGAAGTAATGATGCTTTTTACCCGATTAATGTACATGATTTCTCATAAAAATGTTGATGGTGGTTTTTCTGAAGTCGGTGGTGCAGGAGATGTCATAACCACGTACCGAGTATTGAGATTCCTTTATCTTGTCAATTCATCTTTTCTTAAAGACCCATCTTTTCAGCAATATTTTAATGATACAATCACCTTTCTAAATGACTCCGCATATTTGGGAGGTTATGCAATCAGACCGAATAGTCAAGTCGTTACGGTTGAAACGACCTACTGCGCTGCAATGTCACTGGTGATTTTGAATCAATCCGATTTGATTAATAATGTTACCCTTGGTGGATTTTTAACTTTATGCCATAATAATAGCATTACTGATGGTGGGTTTTATACTTCTATTCTTTCAAATGACACGAATGTGAAATCAACACATTACGGGATGGAACTGGCAAAAACCTTTGGTATTTTATTAATAGGGAATGATTCCAAGTTTATTGATGACTGCCAGAATCCCGACGGAGGATTTGGAAACATGCGTAATGCCACCTCCGATGTTGAGGCGACTTATCACGGAATAATGGGTCTAAGACAGGATGGACTTCTTCCATCGAATTTAACAGGAGCCCAAGCATTTCTCAAAGCAGCACAAAATCAAGATGGCGGATTTGGAAATCATCCAAGAGACATTTCGGAATTTAGTGCGGCTTTTCACGTCATATTGGGACTAAATGCCACGGGTGATTCATTAACCGTAAGTAATGAGTCTTCTTTTTATTCGTGGTCCCTTCAGAATGAAGGTAATAATGGTTTATTCGGATACAAATCGGTTCGTGCCAATTATTGGGCGATGTCAGCATTAATTTCTGCTGAAGCACAGGGTCGTGTTTCGCAAGGTCAGAAAAGAGAAATTGCAAGTTTTATACAGCAATGTCAAAATACCGATGGAGGTTTTGGAACGCGTGATGGGACCATCAATTCAACTCTTTTTGACACTTTTTGTGCAATTCACGTGATTAAAATGCTTGAATCATCCGGACGTGGAATATATTTATCTTTATATGTCAACGTTTCAAGTGCCACTACCTATTTAAAATCTTTTCAAAATCACGATGGTGGCTTTATGATGGGTGCGAACATAGATCTTTTCTGGGATTACATGACTGACGATTTTCAAAATCAATTTGAAGACACCATCAACGAAAATATTTCCTTGAGCATGTCTAGTTACTGGGCTTTCTCTTCGCTTTTAAGGTTAGGTCAATCTCCTGATGATTCACTCGGATTTACCTTATGGATGAAATCCTTGCAAAATATCGATGGTGGATTTGGAGCCACGACAGGTCTTTGGTCAGAGGTCGTTTCAACATATTATGTCACAAAAACGTTTAGTTTAATAAGTGAGAACATAAATTCAATTCCTTCTGCGATTGAATATTTGAAAAATGCCCAGAATCCTGATGGTGGCTTTAACCTAATTTCCATGCCAACTGGAATGGAATTCGGTGAAATTTCTTCAACTTATTTATTTGTAACTTATTGTGCTGCAGAGGGTCTTTACCTGCTTGGTTCTCAACCCGGAACTACGATTTTTGACATTGATGCATTATATCAAGGCGCAAGTTGGGTGTATTCGTGTGCACCACTTTCGATGGAATTATTAATGGGCGGATTTGGCGACATTCCGTATTTTGGAGCGGATATACGTAATATTGAGATGGGCATTACACTAATGGATGACATGACCGTGAATCAGGGTTTAATGACATGGGCAAAAGGTTGGCTTTTGTTATTATTTTCACTTCTCATTGTTGAAATTGCCTTCATAGCCGCTTGGTATGGTTATAAAGCCGTGAAAATTGTCTTTCGTAAATTCAGACCCATAAAAGAGCTTGCATTTCATGAAATTTTAAAAGATCGGGTGGCGATAAAGTGTGAAGGTGTTACCATAAAAGCGGGCTCTAAAGTCATCATAGATAACGTTTCGTTGAAATTAAATCATGGTGAGATCTTGGGTGTTATCGGAGAAAGCGGTGCCGGGAAATCTACCTTTATTAAATCATTGATAGGCACGATGTATTATAGCGGTTCTATTTCAATTTATGAACTTGATAGCAAGAAGGACAAGCAAAGATTGAAATCCATTTACGGATATGTTCCACAGGATTTGAGTAAAATTTATGAGAGTTTTACTGTTTTAGAGAATCTCATGCATTTTGGGAAGGAATATGGTTTAGATGAAGAGGAGATCCTGAGACGTTCTCGAAAAATTTTGATGGACTTGGGGATCTTAGAAAAAGAAAATGAATTGGTTAAGAATTTGTCAGGTGGTCAGAAACGTCGTGCATCTATCGCCGTTGGCATGATTCACCAGCCTGTAATCTGCATTCTCGACGAACCCACTTCGGGTCTTGATCCCGTCGTGCGCGATCAATTGTGGTATGCTCTTCTTAAAGTTAATGAAGAATATAAGACGACGTTGGTTGTCATAACGCATTACCCTGAAGATAGCCGATTTTGTGATAAAATTGCAATTTTTGGTCGACAACGAGGGCTTATAGATTTTGGAAGGCCACAAGAGCTCTATCAGAAATTGCCTGGAAGAGGTAGAGCACTTGATGTCGAATTGAAAAAGGGTCAAACGGATGTCTTGCAGAAACTGCGAGGAATATCACGATTTGAACACGTCTTGGAAATCAAGAGAAATGAAATATATCGCATTTTAACGGATTTAACATCTGCAGAAGTCTTGCTTGCTATCGAAAAGCAATTTGGATCTGGTTTTGTAGAGAACGTTGAACAGAAAGAAACGATCATGGCTGATTTGTTCCGAATGAAATCCTTGGAGGTTAAACTTGAATGAATGAAGCATCTACGGAACAAATTCAAATGGACATTATTGACACGATAAAGAAACTCGAGAACTTTTGGAATATTTATAGGGGTGGTCACGGATTAGCTGGATATCTAAAGGTCTTGGATCAGCGTTATTATGTCGAATTCATTTTCTTAAAAGATTTTAAAGAACCCTTCAAATTTTTTGGACCCGTTGAATTGCAAGAATTATTTAGTAGTTATTTTAATGAGCAGAGAAAACGCGGCTCCTTATTCAGCATTCGGGATTTCATGAGCGGAGTAATGCGCATTTTTAACAATTACTGCAATGAACATGAGAACGTTTTGAAGAATGAGTATGAGTTAATCAAGTCCAACTATCGCATCGAAAAGATTAACGACAAGATATATCACATTAAAGTGATTCTTCCATATAAAAATATTTATACTTTTACAATTTTCTTTCAAAATTATCCTTCAATTCCTGAAATACAATTTGATGAATTGCTTTCCAATGAAATTGGACCATTTGAGAATTTCGAAATATTAAGGGAATGGAACCGTCTTCAACCTCCGAGAATCGTTGAAATTACTAATAAAATAAAACAAATACTACTCGAGAAAATACACGCTCATCCCGGTTTTGGACTGGTAAAAGCCGATAAATTAAAGATTGATTTAAAAGAACAAACATTCGGTTCCGTTGATTTCTTTGTATTTAAAGGAGAGACTCTTGGAATATATTGTTTAAATAACAAGTTGATTTGGAATTTTTTTAAGTTTTTGACAAGTAATGACTCATTTTCTGGCAAGATACAGTTTTTTGAACGACCCGCTAATGATAGGAATCGAATCTGCAGCATCATTGAGTCTCACGTTAACACTGAAGGTATTGAGAATTACGAACTTGAGGCAAGTCTTGATAAACAGGCCCCCGAGATTGATAAAAAAGTCAAATCGCGGTTAATTCCGCGCGTCCTCAAGGCTTGTGGGCTTATAAATCAAAAAAAGATGAAATTAAAGGATTTGACAAAAGGTCAGGAACTGCGGCATGATATAGCACTTCACGCCCTCAAGGGATATGAAGTCTTGCTTTTTTCCAATCCGGAATTGGGTTTGAACACGACCGAGGTCAAGAAATTTTTTGATTGTTTGAGAAGAGTGAACCAAGAGTTTAACATCACGATTCTTCTTCACTCTCATGAAGAATCTTTACGATCTTGCGACCGCATTTTGGTGATGGATGAAAAAGGAAGGCAAGTTGGCTTTGGAACTCTTGCCGAATTATTTCGAACATTTCCATTAGGTGAATTTGATCCCATTATAGTGGTTCAAGTTAACAAGGTAAGAGCGGGACTTATTGATGATTTAACCAAAGTTCCCGGTCTCCTTCTAATGATTGAAGAACGCAAGAATGAAAAATATCATTTATTCTTCAAAGAGAACCATGATGAAAAAATTCAAATAATATATGACAAGATTGGGGATGATATCTTTAATCTTGAGATGAGTTCCCCAACATTGTTTGATTACTTGAGATATAGCCAACAAAGAAAACATTTCGAATCGAGAAATAATTAAAAATCTTGTGGGATTTTCGATGATTAAGAATCTGTTCATATTACGGGAAAATGGTGAATTTCTTTATTCAAAAACATTTGCAGAAGGAGCTTACGTGGATAAGCAGATACTCTTGGGTTTTGTAATGTCTGCAATTCACTTTTCTAAAGAAACATTCCAGGGAATTATTCGTAAGATCGATTTACCAATCGGACAGCTCGTGATTTACCGAGACACTTATACAAAACTCCTTGCCACGTGTATTGCAACTGAGAGAGATGAGTTATCGTTGGTGGAAAAGGTACTTGGAGAAATTGTAGATCAGTTTGTCGAAAGATATCAAAGCAAGTTAGACTCAATTAATATTGAATCCACTCGTGATTTCGATCTTATTGCAAAAAGGTTGGCGTCAGCAAAAATCAAACAGCGCGGCATATTGGAGATTTTGATTGGGATAGGTGTTGCTTTCGGATGTTCCATTCCTCTTATAATTCTAAGTGCTGTTGTATTAAGCATTCCCTTAATATCTCTATTTGATGAGATTTCATATTATCTTTCCTTGCCTTCACTTGGTGGTGTTCATTCTGAGCAACTTTTACCGCTTATTTTTGGCTTGTATTCTCTCCAAATCTTTTTCGTCATTTTCCTAATTCCGATTCCTTCATTTTTAGGAGGTTATTTTGCCGGTTCAAAATGGAATGGTGCAATTTCTACTTCAGCCTTCATTGTAACAATTCCCATCACGTGTTTCATTGGTGTAATGGCTTTTAGTGGTGAAACAGTGATTGCAATAACGGCAACTTTCATGTTCATTCTCTCTCTCGCCAGTTTGCCCCTAATGGTAATTTTTGGTATTGTTTTCGGATTTCTCGGAGGAATGCTCAAGGAAAAAAATGCTTTATTTCCGACATGAATCGCTAAAAATTAATAACTACAACTCATTTTTTGAATGCGAGAAAATGAGGGAATTTTCTTGGTAATATATTCGAACTTAGAAGTCTTTAAAATAGTCTTTGATAAAATGGTGAAGGTATGTTACTTTTCTAAACTTTTTTATACTTGATAAGTTAATAAGAAAGTATTCCGTTATAAGAAGATAAAAGGGCTCAAAAATAGAGAGATAATCACTGCGAAATGAAAATTCTCATTTAAGCAAAAAATGATAAAAGGAAAATAATCAATATGGATCTGACCGACAATGGAATTGCAGCTTGAAGACACGATAATTCTTATCGATACCAGTAGGAGCATGTTTCGAAAAGACTTTGATCCAAACCGGATTAGTGCCGCAAAGAAGGCAATAAAAGATTTTGTAATTTCGAAGAATCAGATAGATGATCGCGATCAATTTGCCATCGTTACATTTTCCAGTGAAGCAAAAGTACTTTTGGAGATGACTTCTTACATTGATGACGTTTTGGATGCAATTGATGGTATAGAAATTGGGGGAACTTCAGGTCTTGGTGAAGGATTGGCGGTAGCACTTCAACTTATCGTGAAGGAGATTCAACAGTTAGGGGAAAAGGGCTATCGAATGTTAATTATATCAGATGGAAAGGCGTGGGGTTCAACCATAGATCCATTACGGATGAGCAAGATTGCACAAGGATTGAAAGTTAAAATTGATTGCGTTGGTCTTTCAGAATTGGGTCTTTCTTATCGCGATTCTGTCTTAGAAAGGATTTCTTCGCAGACGGGTGGTGAATACCGAAAAATCTATGATTCAAGAAGTCTGTCAGATGCTCTTACGGAGCTTTCTTCAAAGAAAGAAATCTCGCCATCAGCCCGTAAGGCAGATTCTGCAGCTGTAGGCGCTCTTTTAGAAACAATTGCCGAAGATCTTCTTCGCCCTGCAGATTTATCAGAAGACCAATCACACCTTGTCGACCTCTTAATTGGAAAAGAAAAAAGCAAGTGTATAATTTGTTTTCAAGATATTTGCCCTATTTGTCATGGTCCTTTTTATTCTTGTGGTCGTTATTGCCCGAATTGCAAGAGTCCAATGCATCTTCATTGTGCTGCTGAGTGGGCATCCGCATCAAAAGCCGTATCAGGTGATAATGTTTTTCGTTGCACGCGTTGTTATTTCCTCTTGAAGGTTCCTGCTTCATATAGTAAGATAAAGACGTTAAAGGGAACGCATCATTATTCAGCTACAGAGCTTCAGGAAGACGATACTGCGTTATTTGTTAAAGTAAATGATTTTTCGGATGAATTGGCTGCTGCAGTTGATCCCATTTGCCATTCTATTTTTGACAACGAAGAAAATGTATATCAATGTACGAATTGTGGCACGTTTTATCATGCAGAATGTTTGGATAAGTGGCTTGAGGACAGGGCGTCTGGTGGAGCATGTCGGGTCTGCGGTAAAAAAATCACGCTTTAAAGCGTTGAGGCGGTTTTTTGAAAGAACAGAATAAATTTCCGCGTTCAGTTTTTTATTTTACAATGTTTTTCAGTCTCATTTATTTAAGCATTCTTTTTATGACAATATTCTTGGTTTCTTATAACTATTTTAACCCAAATTTTCTTGAAAATATATATCCTCCATTAAATTTTCCATTACCTCTTCTCATTCGCGGTAAATTCGCAGGGTCATCATTTATTTTAATGCTTGCTTTTTTCTTCCCTGCGATTTTCTTTTTAATTCTAGGAATTTACAAATACATGAAAGACGAGACTCTTTCATTTCAGGAGATTTTAAGTCGATCTATTCAATTCAGAATAAATCGTGAGCAGCTTGATGCAATTTTAAAGTTTATTGGCTTTGTCTCTTTTTTTGGCATTTTAATGATAATTCCCATCATTATAGGTTACTCCATCCAAGACGTGATGAATTTTATCATCGATTTCTTCTTCATCATATTTGGTTTTGCGGGAATTTTGGTTGGGGTTTTCATCATTTCAACGTTTGGCAATTTTACCGTGGTTTTTCCCTTGCCCTATAGTTTTGTCTTGATTGCTATTGGTGTAAATTTGAGCCTGCATCTTCCTCTTCCCTTATTCATAACGTTTGGATTTTTCATTGGAATTTTTGCAGGGCTTGGTGCCGCTATTGGGGAGACAAGTGCTTGGCTTTTAGGGCGGAGTCAATCTACCTCTTTGGAAGATTCGGAATTAGGTCGTAAGGTTTTTTCTTTAAAACAACAGATTGATAAAGGATATGGAGGGATTCTCGTTTTTGTATATGCAGCGACTCCTCTTCCTGATGACGTTCTTCTTATTGCTCTTGGTGCAACTAAATATAAAATTTGGAAAGCCATTATTTGGTGTTTTCTTGGAAAAGTCATTCTATGTTTCATAAGCGTCTTTTTAGGCGCCGTGCCAATCGTCAGTCAGATGTTTGGTGGAACAGAACCGAACCCATTTTTAGAGACGCTCTGGTTAATTATTGGTCTTGGCATTGTTTTTCTTCTCATTTACTTTCCATATGACGAATATATTGCGTGGTGGAAGAAAAAATTAGGTCAAATTCCGAATTGCGAGGCGGATGAGACAAACATTATTGAAGAAGAAAAAAAATAGAAAAAAGAATTGAAATTTATTTTCGCATGAATGATGGTAACAATTCATTCAGGTATTTTTTAAATCGTGCAACGATGGTATCATCTTCTACTTTCCACGCTATCGAATGACTCTTCAGTAATTCTGATCCTATGAGATTTGAAGTGCAAATGGCAATATTAAAAGCATCTTTGATTATGATTGTTCCATTTACATTTGGATTCATTGCCGGTGAGAGAAATCTGCTTGTGTCTAACATGTCATATGCTTTTTTTCCGATTTCATCAGAAATCTGGTGGCGTTCTAATGTTATAACGATAACGCTTCCGTTTATCCGTTCTGCAGCATCAATAATGAGCTGGGCGAAGTCTAGATCCATGTATCTGGTCATCACCCAGAGTTCTTTTTGAACTTCACGAATCATGTTCTCGATCATTTGCTTTAAAGTAGCGGTAGAATCAAGACCTGTCATGTAGATTTTGTAGCGACTAAGAAATGAGAGAAGCCTATCTTCTAAGACTTGATTTTCTTCCCTCAATTTTTTGATTTTTTCTTGCAATTTTTCAAACATCGGATTACTCAAGCCATTCACTTCCAAAAAAAAAAAGGTTATTTTTTGGCCAGTTTAATGAGTCTTTCTGCAGTATCTGGTGGAATACCCAATGCTCTAAGTTTCTTAATGGCTTCTTCTGTATTCATTTCTTTCAATTGTGTTTTTAGCAATTCAACTTCCGTGGTTGTCATACGAACCGCTTTGATTTGATTTATGACCTCTTGGAATTCGTTTTGATCTACTGCTTCTTTTGCAAATAGTGGACTTTGCGTTGCCATGCTACCCCAGTCTTTCTTAAAGATTTCCTCAAACAAGCTATCTTTAGATTTCATGACTGGTGTCGGTATGTTCTTCTTCTTCTGCTTTTCGATCCACTTGATTGTTTCATCGATTTTCTTAATGGCATAAGGAATTCTTGCTTTCTTTACTTGAGTATATGCAATTATTGCAACGATTGGGGCAATAACAGCTACTAATCCTATGATTACCATCAGATAGAAAATTGGTTCATCGAGACCGAGAATCTTGCGATATCCTGAATAGATTGTAATTGTTATTGATTCACTAGTGTGGTTTCCTTTTGTAATGGTAATTTGCATTGTAGTTGGTCCCGGTGTATTAGGAGCAATGAAAGAATAAGTATACGTTCCAGGACTTTCTTCCGTGAAGTTCGCATCTATTGAACCCCAATGTAATGTTATGGTCGATCCCGTCAGAGGTGCTCCTAGATAATCTGTTAGTGTAATTGTTATCGTTCCTGCTTCACCAAGAATTTTCGAAACAAGTAATGGCGTATCCCAATTTATTGGACGTTCATTGATTGTTAGAAAGAGAACTGCTTTCTTTATTTGATAATTTGGTTTGAAGAATGTTACCCATACAGTATAGGTTCCTGGTTCTAAGTTTTCCGTATCCAAATCAAGCACGTAGTTACCATTGCCCTGAGGATCGAGATTTCCTGAGCCGATTTGTGCTGAGCCACTGATAATCGTCCATGAGAGTGTTGTTAAATCATCCAATCCCTGGTCTGTTAGATTATTCTTGAACGTGAATGAATAATTTCTTGCGATCATCACGTAAATTGAATCCGTAAATGCAAGATCTATTGTAGAACCATTTAGTGTCGTTGGCACGCCTAGGATTTCCAAGCTGATGTATTTAATGTCTGTAGTGTGGTTTTGTTTGGAAGCATTAAGAACTAATTGATGGACTCCTTGATCTAGTTGATCCGTGGAGAAGTTCAAGATGTAAACACCATCCACCAAGAGCGTGGAAGTAACAAATATCGTATCGTTTACGCTTGTTTCATCTTGTATCACATAGGATAGCGTCCAATCTGCCAGATTTGTGCTATTCCAAACATAACTGACGTTCATGGTAAGGTTCACGCTATAATACGTGCTAACATAGCTCTCTGCCACGATTGCTGTCGTAAGAGATGAAACCGTGAGATCAAAATTGACTGATGCTGACGGGTAACCACCTGCGGTCTTACTTACCTCAATCGTAACCGAATACGAGCCCGCGGCTAAAAGGCTTGAATTGAAAGTCAAGTTGTAAACTCCCGCTTGAGAACCAGGTATTAAGCTTAGTGTTGTTGCTGTTGAACCATTTCCCTGATATTTGATTGTTGCAGATCCTGTTGCGCCATCAATGCCATTGGGTTTATTGGTCGAGTTGTAATGAACCAGAGTCTCAAATGTTTCTCCATAGGTTACTGTCCTACTTCCTGAAACATAAGGCGGATAGAAGTTCAAATAAGTACTCAGGGTACCACCAAGACCCGTTGCATTCAATAGTGCGAATCGATCCGAAGTTACGGAGAAGTTACGAGTCTTATATGAAGGATCCGTGTTATCACTGCCTGTTAATGTTATGTATTCAACTTGCAGGGAATCGATATTGAGCTTGATTGAATCATTATGTTGGACTTCAAGTCGAACTATAACTTCATTGCCAAATCCCAATTCTGTATTCACGTGATTGCGATCAAATGTCTCCGTTGCATTATTGGAGGTCGTTATTGAATTTATGTCCACGACATTGTTTCCCCAGTCACCAATGGAATAATCCCATACTTTTAGATAAGCATGATCTGTAGCGGATGTATTTAGAAATCCCCAGTATGAAACATTGATCTTACAAATTGTATTATAGTCAAGTACTGATGAAGTGAAATAAATGTCTACGATCGTTGTATTGTCTATGGTTGAGTTTGATTCAATTACCCAATAGTTGCTATCTGTAGAATTAATGTTGTGTTCCGAAGTCGTTCCGCTCGTATCGTTGAATCCTTGTTCAATAATCGTTTGAGAATAATTCTCGAATCCATCGTAATATAATGCCATTTCTTCAAATGTTAATTGCGTGCCAAAGGATTCTATTTGCACGGAATAATTGAAGGTACTATCTGTTGCATTCCAAATGAGTGTTGCCACGCCTTCAGAGTCTGTAGTAACATTTGCAAGTAACTCACCTGTAGAGCTATTTGTAAAGCTAACAATGGCGTTTTCTAAATAATTCTCTTCGATAATTTCATCGGGACAGGTACGATTACTTTCATACGCTACTTGAACTTGGAATTTAACAAGATCTAATGTAACGGAATATATTGATGTTTCTGAATCTATTTGAATTGTCGTGGTTTTAGAATAAATCAGAGAACTATTTTTTGGGACTGTATATGATACAATAATTTCGTACGTGCCTTTTAAAATTCGTGAAAAACTCGAAGTCAGACCATCCGTGCCTGTTGTCTTGCTCTCATTATAGAGTTCAACCTCAAATGATGAATTTATTCTGGTTGCATTGATGATGGTTACGTTTGCGCCAGGTATTGGATTTCCGCTGAGATCAATAGCTTTTACCTTTAGGTCAAACCATTGTGATTCGGCTTGCAATGTCTTGTTCGTTTGTAAATCTGCGAACAATCCTAGTCCATTGTTTCCATCTTCAGTAGTTAAATTTTGTTTTCCCATTTCCCAAATTTCCAACATTATGGCGTTATTTGCTCCTCCTGAAAAGCTTATTGGGCCGCTTGAACTTAAATCACATTCGAGCAATTCAGAGAACCGTTTATATTGGCTTTGCCATTGAAAATTCAAGGTTGAGGTTCCTGTAGCTTTGGTTAGGAATAATCCAAAGGTTGCATTGTTGACATTCGGCGTATCATAAAATTCCGCAAAAACCGCGGATGAAAGTGCCGTCCCTCCACGTGTCATTGCAACTTGATTTCCATCGAGATATAACCAAAGTGGTATGGTACTTCCTTCAAGCGTGCTTCGACTGTCATTCATCGGTATTGTATAGCGTCCATTTATCACTCGATAAGTGAGATCCGTGGCTCCATCGGTGTATTGTGTTCGATTTATTTTCCAAAATGGGAATTTATTATAGAACGTGAAAATATCTTCAGTGTGCAGATTATCTATGTTTTTCCAAGTAACGGCGAATCGGCTAAAGATGGGACCATTATCTAAAAGTTGGATATCTTGTATCACGTTTTTTCCTGTGATAGGTATCCATATTATGCTTTCTGTTGCTTGAGGTCCATGTTGAACCACCAGAACTGGCTTGGTTGAATTTATGAACGTTCCAGGCAGTCGAGCCCCATCAGTCGTTGTTAGTCCTGCAACGACCATCTCTCCCGCATCTAAATGATATGTATTTTCATACATGTTTTCATTTATTTGAATAGAACTCCAATAACTGCAAAGTGTTAAGTTAACAAGCGTTTCATTTAGTGGACCTGATGAATTCGTGAACGCATAGAATCGATGTTCATCTCCATATACGCCAGCATACAATCCGAGATCCATTTCATTGATCCAACCCATGTCAAGGCTTCGGACATAATCATTTTCGCTATAAGTTGACTTGTATGTTGTATAATTCCACAAGTAGTTTCCCGTGCTATTTATTAGTGTTATATTGCTGTAGGCTCTATAAATCCTATCCCAACGACTCCCCAAGTGATAATCATACCTGTTTGGATCGACTGAATTATACCAATCCTCGCCTTCCGTGGCTGTGATATATTCTTCTAATCCATCGTTATCGATGTCAAATGAAGTTATTGCATCCACCCAACCCGTTATTTCAGGATTATACCAAAGTATGTTACCATTGGAACCATTCAAGGCCCATAATGTTGGTGCTGAAAAATTCGTGGTTGTATCTTCATATACATCGAACCCAACAACCAAGTCATCACTCGATGAATTATCTAGATTGACGACTTCTACACGTCTTGGACGATGTTTTTGAGCATAATTTAGTGTATCGGATGCATTAGTCCCTAAAGTGGAAACATCTCGCGTCCATTCTGTCGCGCCGATAGTATGTGCCGTGGAATCATAGGCATATGATACAATATAGCCTGAATTTACGTTTTCATCAGAAGCCCCAACAACGACTTTAATGTCATTTCCAATATTTATGGTCGTCATGAATTGAAAGTCTTGTGAAAGGGACACGTAATTGTTGTATCCACCATTTGGATTTGTATCGGGATAGTCCATGCGCATGTAGCTCCAACCGCTATAATAGTTATAATAAGTGCTTGACCAAGACGTGTGGATTATTTCTGACGTGTCAAAAGTTACTATGCGACCATCACCATAAGCAGTTGCTATGATCATCGCTTCACAATAACCATCACCATCAGAATCAATGAGTTCTAAGCCTTCCGTATATCCCCAATAATTATATTGGAAGAATAATACTTCACCAGTTTCACCGTCAAAACCTTGTATTCTTCGTTGGTTATAATCAAAGGTGATGATGTCAGGTACATGATTCGTATCATTTGTAATGTCTCCGATTCTCACGCCCATTGGACCGTAGAGATAAACGGTATTTGACCAGAGTAAATCTCCTGTATGCCCATCCAATACTAAAAGGTGTTGGTTCTCATAGTAGGTGGGATCACTAATGGATACAATAACGTCTAGCCATTCATCTCCAGTTAGGTTAGCCGTGAGGATATCTGACTTATATCTATAGTCTTCCCAGTTCGGTCGTCCTGTTCCGTAAGATGGATGCGCCCAGATTGGATAATCCCATAATCTATTACCGTTGGAAGAATTATAACATACAAGCTCGGTAGAGCCGACTATAACTTCCGTGCTTCCATCGTTTTGATTTAAGTCCACGCTTTTTACTATGGTTGTATGGTCATCATTAGGATCTTCGGCGGCTTTCATATCAACAACTGTATTGTTTTCCAAAGCAGTTATTGAGACGAGTTGTGTTCCATAATTAGCCAGTTGATGGTATGTTCCCACATGTTCTTGTAAATCACCGTAAGAACCCGAAGAGTAAACATACACCTTAATTGGTTTCGTTGCAGTAACATTCGCCCATCCAAGAGCATAGAAATCGGGTGCTATTCCCCATCGATCGTAAATGGCATTGGTTCCATCATAATCACGAGTGCCTGTTGACTTGTTATAATCAGGATCCCAATCATAAAATTGCAGAGTATCGCCAGCATAAAGGCTGAGAAACCTGTGATTTATGATTTCATCATCATCCCAATTATACGTGAATCTATTAAAGTCCGAAAATCTCGAACGGTATACGGTGATATCCGTTCCTGCATATCCATTCCCATATCGTTTTAATTTATTGCCGTTCGTCAAGTTGCTGAAATAAATATCCGTGTCATCTTCAAGAATTTCAACGGCAAATCTTCGCAAGATCGGGAAATGAAATGTCTTACTGTCAGGACTCATTACTTCTGTTTGATAATCATTTGCGCAATATCCTGCAACGACAGTAACGGTATCATTTGCAACAATGCGAACGATGTCATTATCGAAAATATCTGGGTTTAAATAATCATTACCGCTGGGATCTCCATCAGGATCGTAAGAATAATACTGAGTTGTCGTATAGATGAGTGGGTTTCGACTGGTATTCCAACCCCAGCCATATGTCGTATGAGCAGGGTCGCCAAGAATTAGGGTTTTTGAATCATCTGAATCCGTGTCATCTGTATCAAAATCTATTATTTGAACTTGTGTTGGACGATATGCCGTGATATAGCAATCTCTTGGAATCCATAGGAGCAAATCTGTTCCAGCAGCACTGTAAATGTCATCGTCACTATATGAATCCACACCACTGTAATAATTCGTGCTGGATCCGGGTGCTCCGTAGCCGTGAAGTTTCGCCGATCCCAATCCCGTTATGAAGCAAGAGGCATCAATGTCGGAATCAATTCTGATGAGTTTATAGGCATCATCTTGAACTTCCCGTATTCTTGAGAAATATTGATCGTATTGATCGGGATAACGCCATACTTCATACTGGTCCAACGTTCTGGATGCAATAAAATCACCAGATGTTCCATCATATAAACGGATGGTGCCCTCTTCTTTTGCAATGAAGACAAGGTGTTGATAGGACCGAACCATTACATATTGATTTTCTTGATATCTGTTCTGCGTGATATCAGGTGCCAAAGAATAATTTGTATGAACGTTTTGATTAACACCCGATAAAGTAAAGTTGTAGACTCCTGATTCTTCATCGAAACCAATTGTATAATATTCGTTTTCAATCGTGGCTTGATCATTTGCAAAAGTCGTACTTAACGTATTTCCAAAACTTGCATAAGTTTCAATTGGAAAAGGATCTGGTGCATCGGAATAATAAATAGAAAAATTTGCATCACTATTTTGGGAAACATTCACTAAAAAGGTCACGGTTGCTGAGGAAATGAACGAAGTTCCCTGTTCATATGTAACATTCCACACTTGGCAAGGTGTTACCACTTCTGAACCCGCATCAAAGGTTTGATTAACTCGCACGCTATTATTGATACAAGTGCCAGAATCAAACGTTAAGAATATGTCCACTGGAAAAAAAGTCCGATCAGCAGTATTTGGTTCCGTAATTGTTATATTTCGTCGATATCGCCATGTATAATTCCATGATTGTTCTGCTGATGAAATATCACCATTTGTATCTCGTGCTGGTAGGAATTTCGATCCGAGTAATCCAATAAACATGGATCCTACGAAAAAGAATAGCAAGCAAAATACGATTAATACTTTTTTTGATGTTTTTCGTGTCATGCCGTTTCAGCCTCCTTTGCTTTTTTCTTTTGCAGTTTTTTCAACCCTTTCAGGTCGATGTACACGTCGCGCAGGTGCTTGAGGTGTTCGATCAGGACGGGGTTTGCCATGGTGCCGCTGTTGTAGCTCTCGCGGATTAGGTCGATCAGGTATTCGGGATAGAAGCGTTCTATCCTGATGTCTGTTTTGAGAAAATAGTATTCTTCGCCAGCCTTGTCTTTCAG
>JALGVI010000120.1 GCA_029838215.1 Candidatus Helarchaeota archaeon
ACGATATTTTTTCTATACAAATATATTGAGAGCGTGTGGTGGATTGAGAAATGGTCGAAGATAAGACGGTTCTCATATTAGGATTCCTCACACTAACGTGGCAAGTCATCTTTGAAACATTTAGCATATTCTGGCTTCGACACATGTGACCATTGTGTGCATTTGGGTTCATAGCTAGCGGAATCTTGCTATATTTTGGAGCGACAGGAAAAGTTCCGGACTGGAAAATAGCCCTGATCATCGTTGGTATCGTAATTGCTGTTGAAGTCTCGGGCATGATCATCCTAATGAACGTGAACAACCTGGGGCTACTCCCAAACTTGGCACCCGGACCATGAGGAACATGAAAAATCAAATTGCGACATGAATGAATGCTTGATAAAAACTTTGAAGTCAAGCAGGACATCAAGAAGACGCATCTTGACTCGCAATAATTGAACGAAAAATGATAGAAGGTGAATAAAATCGACAAACCTGCAAAAATTATCTTTCTCGGAGCATTGTATATTCTAGGAGGCATTGCCTTAGCAATCTTGACAATCATGATCATCGTGTTGGCACTTTTAGGACCGAATGTAATTCCATCAATTCTGTTGCTTGTCTTACCAAATGGCGGTTTTTTTGCCGGAGATACCTTTATAACCATCTATCAATTGAAAGCAGGCATGATCTTCGTGATTCCCATGTTTATTTTAACAAGCTTGATTTCCGTGATCGGAGGATATCTTTTCATCACGACGGATAAAAAATTAGCATGGATATTGATGGTCGCATCTTCAATATTATACTGCTTGATCTTGATAGGTTTAATCGTAGATATCATTATCATCCAAAAAGACGTTCGAGACCTTTACACGTCTTGAAAAAAACACGGTGATTTTATCCAACCACTTACATTGGAAGAACGGAAGAAATCCAAAACGGAGATTTTCATTATTGGTCTTGCTTGGATCATTTATCTTTTTACTTTTTTTACTCTAATGCTTCTGCCACCAGGAAGATACTCGGGTCTGTCCGTGGCGCTCCGATTTTCCATCATATTTGGGATTTTCCCATGCGGCTTTACCTTCGGAATGATATTGGACCGATTCATGTCGGGTGGACTCATTCAAAGGTCGAAAAGGAAAATTGACATGAATCAAGTAAAAAAGAACAGGACGATATTGTCCATTGAAGACATCATTCGGATTAGCATCATTGCAGTATTGATAATCGTGGCATTGCCGTGGTTTGGGGCATTGCTGGGGATCACTAAAATTTTCTTGTACCAACCTGTTCACATCGGCGAGCATCACGGATATTATGGTTTCTTGCTTGTTTTTTTTGCATTGCTCGAAACAAAGATTATCAAGTATTATCAAGAAGGATTTGGCAGAGAAATCATTCTTTTTGGATTCACGTGCCTTGCGGTCTGGGGTGTTGGCTGGATCTTAAATGATTTCTTGTACGAACAATTTGCCATTCCATTCCCTTTCTACACGCCATTCTTGAGCGGATTCAACCTTTTCTTCTTCATCATTCAGGTCCTGATCATAATTGTCATAAGCCTCGCCATCTACTATATATTATGGCGAAAATTTTATTTCAAACGCATTTCCGCTTGCAGGGATTTTTAAAATCAATGCAATGAGGAGGTTATTTTCAATGTTAGAAATTCCACCTGAATTACAAAAAGCTGCTGAATTCCACGGTCATTTATGTCCCGGCTTGGCAATAGGCTATCGCGTGGGCATTTTAGCACGGAAAGAATTGGGATTAACACGAAGTGAAGACGAAGAACTCGTTGCCATCGTTGAAAATGATAGCTGTGCTGTGGATGCCATTCAATTCATTACCGGAGCAACGTTTGGCAAGGGAAATCTCATTTTTCAGGACCACGGGCTGCAGGCTTATACCTTCATCGAACGAAATTCTGGAAAGCAGGTAAGAATTGAGCTTAAGGCGGATGCATTCAAAGAGAAATCCGACAACTTGACAAAGATTAGAGAAAAAATCAACAATGATTTGCCGCTATCGGAAGATGAAAAAGCCGTTATGCAAAAGTTCCGGGAAGATTCCTTGAAAACAATGATTGAAGCACCCGATGACGAACTTTTTAACGTCAAGCAGGTTAATATAACCATTCCAGAAAAAGCTCACATCTACAGTTCCGTAAAATGCTCGAAATGTGGATTGATGGTCATGGAAACAAGGGCAAGAGTAAAGAATAAAAAGTTTTATTGCATTCCTTGCTGGGAAGAAGAACTAAAAACCGGTTAGGAGCAAATTATTGATTCAACTCTTCGACGACATCAACGATTTCTTCAAATCGTTCGATTTTCTTATCCGCCTTAATTGATAATTCCGCGTGATGCTTTAAATATTCATATCCTCTATAGGCATGAATTGTTTTCATTCCTAAATTAATCGCCGGTTCTATGTCTGCTTTAATGTCATCGCCTACCATGACCAATTCTGGTGTTTCCGCACTAAGAATTTGTTTGAACCGCAAGAATGGTTCGTGTCGCGGTTTCAAAGCATCCGTTATCGAGACTTGAAAAAAATCGTTCATTTCGGTTTTCTTGAGAATCTCATCATTCACGTATCTCGTGGCATTCGTTATGATGGCAAGAGGATATTTTTTTGAAAGGACTTGCAATGTTTCGTGCACGTTTGGATAGGGCACCCAAGCGGCGATTTCAGGAGCGTGATAGAGCTCAACGCACCGAGAAAACTGTTCGGGATTCAATTTGATCCCGCGTGCCAAAAAAGTTTCATTTAGAATTTCATCCGTGAAATATTTCTGTTCTCTTGTAATCGTGATGGCAAAAAATTTATTTCTCTTTCTTTTTAATGTCAAAAACAGCTTGCGTTCATCAAATTCGAAACCCTCTTCCTTGAGATAAATCATCACCTGCTCAAATCCCTCATTAAACAATTCAAACCATTTATCAAGTGTAAAATCTTTCAAGTGGACCAACGTGAATTGTAAGTCGAACGCAATGCCCTTAATCATTTCAGCCTTTCTCCTGTTTCTTTTCATGATGAATATAGGCAGTTAAGGCGTTGACGGCACTGCTCAGTGATGAGAATGCAGGAATCCCACCTTCAGTCTCTAAAAGCCGTCTCATCGGTTCGAACCGTTCTGCATTACCAAAAACAAGAAGAGCAACGAGTGGCTTTTTATTTTTTTGATAGATCTCGACGACTCTTTTAATCTCATCATCGCTCATGAGCCCGTATGCCGTGAGCAGAAGCGGATCCATCCAGAAAGGATATAGGTCGTTAAGCGACTTTAAAGTCCGGTCCGTCAATTTGGCAACATGAAAACCCTTTTGAACGAAAAGGTCGGACCCTACAACGCCCATGCCCCCACTCAACGTTAGGATCTGTGGTCCTTGAGACCTCGCAGGAACGCTCACGCCATTTTCGATATATAATGAAAAAGTCTTGAGAATGCTAAAAAATTCGTGAAAATCACGCACTTGAATCGCCCCGACCTGAGCCAACACGCCCGTGAAAACCTCCGCCTTGCCTGCAATCGATGCCGTGTGCGATTTGGCTGCAATTTTACCCTGATCGGTAAGTGCTCCTTTCAGAATAATGATCGGCTTTTCACGGGCAATTTCCCGTAATAATTGAAGAAATTTCCGACCATTTGAAATGCTTTCCAGATAAATTCCCAAAACTCTTGTTTGTTCATCATCCCTCAGGAATTCCAAGGCATCTATCTCATTCACGCCCAACCGGTTACCAATCGTGAGAATCTTGCTGAAACCGAACATGTTCTTACTCATCAGTTGCCGGAGGTAACCGCCTAATAGCATTCCTGATTGGGAAATGATGCCCACGTTACCCTTGCGTACCTCCTTTACATACATGAAAGTGGTTGTCAACCGTTCCGTATCCAGAAAACCCATGCAATTGGGACCCCACACTAAAATCCCGTGTTCTCTTGCCTTCATCCTGATGTAGTCGGCTAATTTTTTTCCCTCACCACCAACTTCATCAAATCCTCCGGACTCGATCAAAAAAGCCTTCACGCCCTTCTGAACGCTCTCATCAATCGCCTTCTTCATCTCACGCTGATTTATGAAAAAAATCGCCAAATCAACCGCATCGGGAATGGCTAAAATCGAAGGATAAGCCCTTAGACCCAAGATCTCATCATGTTTGGGATTGACTGGATAAATCTCAACTTCCTCTTTAGATTTCAGAAGGTTCAAAAGAATCGAGTAAGCACCTTTATTCTTATTGCGGGACGCCCCAATAACGGCAATGGATCTTGCATTGAAGAATTGTTTTAGAGACATGGAACACCGGTCTTTTAATTGATTTTTTGAATTAAATCTTTTGCAGTACAATTCTTGCCTTCATGAAAAAATTTAAATCATAAATCTTTTGGAAGTTTTAATGCGAGAAGTAAGTTTACGGCTTGAAATTACGAGATCAATGGGTGGAAATCAAGCATGAGAGTAGGAGCGATTGTTGCCATTATTATCGGCGGAATTGCCATCATTCCCTTCTCTTTAGGAAGTCTATTCCTGATGGCATCACCGGTTGAAAATACTTTACCAAGACTTTTTATCGGCTTGAAATTTGAATCGTCGTTTCCAAAATTCTGGTGATTTAGGTTCCATTTTTAACATCAAGGTTTTCATTCATTGTTTTTTTTTCGTTTTTCTTTATGCCCGTCATGAGAATGATGCCTGCAATGATTGAAATGATGCCAATGATTTGCACGGGATTAAGGATCACGGCAAAAACAACGAAATCGCAAAGTAATGGAACGATAATGTAGAAGCTATTGAAAGATGGAACGACGAGGTTCGCCTTTGCTTTTACCAAGCCGTACTGAGTAAACACGGTGGCAATACTGGCGAGAAATATCGCAAGAATGATTATGAAAATGCCGAGAATGAAATCCACGAATTTCAACGTGTTCAAGCCGATTTTTATCAAGACAACGGCGAGTCCGCTCATTGCTCCTGCAAGCGATCCCATTATGATGCCAAAATACCCGAAACCGCGCTTTACTGAAATGATGACCAGTGGTGTCCAAATTAACGGAACGATAAGGACAAACGATAGAAGTGCAACGACATTATAATTAACCACGTTGATATCTTGAGAAAATAATCCCACGAAAAATGTTGCAATGATGATTATCACGATTCCTGCGTTATTAATTGGCTCAAGGCTTTCATCCAAGATGAAGTATGAGAATAGCACGAGACTCGTCAAGCCAATTCCGCCCAATGCGGCGATTATTGACGGTATGCCGAGGTCCGTCCCTATCATGGTGAAAAGTGCCGAGATGATATTTATCACGATGCCTGAAGCCCACACCAGCGTGAAGATCGTTCTCTTTCGTCCTACCTCTGGCTTGCGCTTATTAATACCGTATTTTGCTATGCCCTTTCCCAAATTCAACATCAGGGTGCCGATCAATCCAAAAAGTATGGCAAAAATCATCGTTCCTAGTTGCATCGTGTCTAACTCCTTTTTATTTCCGACCGACAATCACGCAGGAAGAACTCCATCATCATGCGAAAAATCTCGGAAATGGCAGAAATGTTTTGAATCTTAGAAACGTGTGTTTAAGCTGCTTTATGAATGTTTTTGACACCACTTCAAGCATCAATTGAATGTTTTTGATCTTTCAAAAATTGATATTTCATGCATCATTTTCTTTATCTTGCATGATTTTCATTTTTTCCATGTATTCTAACGATTGGTGTCGAAAATAAGTATTATACAGGTTCGCATACACGCCACATTTAGCCATGAGGTCATCATGGCTTCCTTCTTCAACTATCTTTCCTTGTTCGAGAACGATAATTCTATCCACATTTCGAACTGTCCAGAGACGATGAGCTATGATTAATGAAGTGCGATCTTCTATGACTTTCATCATTGCATCTTGGATTCGTGCTTCCGTGAAAGGATCGACTGATGCAGTGGCTTCATCTAATATGAAAATCGCAGGGTTTTCGAGCAAGACGCGAGCAAAAGCGATCAATTGACGTTGACCGAAGGAAATGAGCTGACCTCTCTCCCCAACGCTGGTTTCCAAGCCATTTGGAAGATCGTCTATCCAATCCGAACCTCCCGCCTGATTCAATGCCCATAAAACTTCCTCACGAGTCGCATCCGGCTTTCCGTATTTCACGTTATTTTCAATCGATTCTCCCCACAGGAAAGGTGTTTGAGGTATGATTCCAATTAGCTTTCTATATGAACTAATGTCGAGGTCTCGAATGCTTTTTCCATCCACGAGTATATCTCCTTTTTGGAATTCGTAGAATCGTGCAATCAATTTAGCCAAGGTGGACTTTCCTGCACCGGTATGACCGACAATTGCCACGGACTCACCGCTTTTTATTTTTAGTGAGAAATCTTCGAAAACTTCCTTATTTTTTTCGTACTCGAACGTTACATGTTTGAATTCCACGTCTCCCTTTATTCTTGCAAGAGTCAGATTTCCGTTTTGGACTATTTCTGATGGTGTGTCGATGATGGCAAAGATTCTTTCGGCAGCAGACATTCCTGCTTGAAATTGGGACCAAAAAGATGCTATTGCGAGTAAGGGAAACATGAGCAACCAGAGACTTTGCAAGAACAAATATAAATCTCCTGCACTGATTTGTCCCATTAAAACCGCGCCACCCCCAAAATAAACCATCAGGCTTAAAACGATTCCTTGCACGAAGAAAAGCGAAGGAAAGATCGTATTGATTATTAAAGCCCTCCTCAGGTTCATGCGATAAGATTGATTATTAATTTCCGTGAACTCTTCAAATAATTTGTGTTCTCGACGAAATGTTTTTGCAACTTGAATTCCTGAAATGCTTTCTTGGACAAAAGCATTGACTCGTGCGAGAGCTCTCTGCCCTAGGAGTGTTGCTCTCCGTGCGAATTTCCGAAAGATCATCGCAATGATGAAAAATAGCGGCAATAAAGTGAGGAATAAAAGCATTAAAGGGACGTTTATTACCGTCATATATGCAGTTATGATGATCACGACTAGAATTGAGGAGAAAAATTGCAGGAAAAGGTTCATTGCTTCCCCAAAATCCCTGCTATCCGTATTGATACGGCTGACGATTTTTCCGGTTGGATTTCTATCGAAAAAGGACAAGTCCCTACTTAAAACAGCGGCGTTCGCATTTCGTCTTAAGTCAAGAACGATGTTTCCAATAACAATGGCTGAATATTTCTGTTGAAAATAATTAAAGACAAAACCGAGTGAATTGAAAGTCAAGATCACGATGATGACATCAAAAATCAAGACGGGATTTCGATATACTTCTAAAAGATTAATGATTTCGCGTGATAAAATTGGTATTAAAGAATTAGCAAGAGAATAAGCCGCAAGAGAAATGATAACGATGAGCATTTGGCGAACGTAAGGACGAAAGTATGAAAGTATTCTTTTGGCTAGTTCGCGATCCTTGTAAACTCGATCATATTCTTCAGCCTCTAAACCAAAAAACGCCACTCACACGCACCTCTTTCTCACTTCATTTTCATCGAGGTTGAATCTCTTTACAAAAATCTTTCGATACTCTTCCGATTTCTCAAGCAAATTCTCATGGGTTCCTTGGGCTACGATTGTTCCGTGTCTTAATACCAAAATTAAATCCGCCCACCTGATTTGACTCAATCTATGAGTTATTAGGAACGTGGTTCGATCTTGTCTGATTCTATTGATTGCTCTCTGGATGTGATCTTCTGTCTCTGAATCAATTGCAGAGGTGGAATCATCAAGCACGAGGATGGCAGGATCCGTCAAGAACGACCTGGCAATGGCGATTCGCTGCCTTTCGCCTCCACTTAATTGCACTCCTTTTTCGCCAACCTCCGAATTGTAACCGTGCGGGAGTGCCATGATGAAATCGTGTGCTTGGGCTTGTCTTGCAACAGCCATTACTTCTTCCATCGAGCTGGTTCGTCCAAAAGAAATATTCTCGAAAATCGAATTGGAAAACAAAAAGATGTCCTGTTCAATGTATGAAATTTGCTCACGGAGTGATTTCAATGAATAATTTTTTATGTCAATTCCATCAATGACGATTTTTCCTTCGGAAACATCATATAATCGAGAGAGCAACTTGGTAAGAGTGCTTTTTCCGGATCCCGTGGTTCCAACAATGGCCAAGGTTTGACCCGGATGAACTTCAAAAGAAACGTTTTTCAAGACGGTTTTATCTGAATTTGGATATGCAAATGAAACATTTTCAAATTTAACATGACCTTGGATCTTTTTGACGATGCCTTCGACATTTTCATCAATGTCTGTCTTTTCATTCATTGTTTCCAGTAATCTTTCTGCTCCAGAAACCGCCAAGCGGACAATTGCAAATACAAAAATCGAGATGAACGTCGGAAATCGCAATCTCGTTAAAAGTCCGGTGTAGGAGATGACTTCTCCAATAGACATTATGCCTAACAAGTTGAGAAATACGGCATGTCCAAAGCCAATGGTGATGGTTAGCGCGACAAATAGTAAGGGCAAATACTTTGCTTGAACTCGACCTTGATCCACGAAAGCATCCTTGTAATTCTTCGCATTCAGGAAATATTTTTGCATTTCTTGAAATTCCTGACTGCTCCCCTTCACGACTTCAATACCTGACAGGCTTTCGTTGAGAATGGCATTGATTTGACCAAATTCCTGCCGGAGTCGTCTAGTTATGGGTCCCATTTTATTATTATAAGATCGCAAGGAGATCAGAAATAAAACAATGAATATTAAAGGAGTAATGAGAAGTTGTGGCTCGTAGAAGAGAGTGATGAATACTATTGGCACGATTAACGTGGTAAACGAATCAATTATCAAGGATAAGGCTGGACTGATGAGAAAATTTAACATCCTAACATCATTCGTGGCTCTTGCCATTATGTCACCGATTCTTTGCAAGTCATGAAAAGATTGGTCTTTGCCTAATAGATTTGCATAGAACTCCTTTCGTGCATCGCGTTCCATTCTTTGTGCCAGAACTTCACGCATGAAATTATTTGACATGTTCAAGGCAGGCGCGCTGATTGCCATGACTAAAATCACGAATGTATAAAAACCGAGCGTGAAAAAATTACCTAGCATGAAATCATTAATTGCCATTCCTAAAACAATCATCATTCCTGAAGAAATTGATGAGGATAAGATCACTGAAAAGAACGTTAAAGTGAATAAATACTTATTTGATCCGTGAAAAATGTGAGTAATAATCCACCTTTTCGGTCCTTTCTCTCGTGCTTTCGTGAACGCATCTTCTTCTGGAGAATATTCGGAACTGTTTGTTTTATTCATCTTATCTCATCAAGTTTTTAATTCCAAATTTGGAATTGAATCTTATTCGTGAAAATTTATTAATTTAAGAATAAAAATTGGATTACGATATTCTGATGGTATAAACTTGGACATTAATGGACGTGCCGGGAGACACGTCCTCGTCCAAGGGAGTTCCGTCCCATCAGAAGACGGAAACGCGCACCTTTGGGGTGCG
>JALGVI010000121.1 GCA_029838215.1 Candidatus Helarchaeota archaeon
TTCATCTTGAGATCCTGTCATTTACTTCTCGATGGTGAAAAATAATGGCTGATTACTTGATTGGAACGGATATCGGGACTTTATCAACGAAAACAATTCTTGCATCTACTGAAGGCAACATTTTGGCACGAGCAGCTCGTGATTATTCCATTCACACTCCAAAGCCTCTCTGGGCGGAATTTCCAATGGATGATCCCTTGAAAGCCGTGTATGAAACGATTCGGGAGTGCATCAAGACTGCAGATATTCAACCAAAAGATGTAGTTGGGGCTTGCATCTCTGGTTTATACGGCGGTTCTGGAATCCCCGTTGATAAAAACATGAAAATCATCCGAAATTGCATTCCGTGGCTTGATAAGAGAGCAACGGCTGAGTGTAGATGGATCGAAGAATCCATCGGTTCTGAAAAAGTGGCTCAGGTAACGGGAAACTGCATCGATACGTACTGGGGCTTCACAAAGATGGAGTGGATACGCTTGAACGAGCCTGATAATTGGGCAAAAATACACCAGTTGGTCACGCCCAATGCATATGCCATCTGGACGATCACCGGCGAGCTATCCTTGGATTACTCAAGCGCAGGAAACTATGGAGGGATCTTTGACATTCATAAATTCACCTATGCCGAACCGCTAATGGAAGAATTGAAAATACCGCGTGCGTTCTTCCCCGAAAAAATCGTGCACTCCGCAGATATCGTTGGAGAAGTCACCGCTGAAGGTGAAAAATTATGCGGATTGAAGAAAGGCACGCCGATTTCCGCAGGAGGCATTGACGCTCCCGTGGAGGCTCTTTCTGTCGGAACATTCGAATTCGGTGAACACACTGCCACGCTCGGAACATCAATGTGCTGGAATATCGTTCAGGACCGAAAGTCCGCAAAAATCAGCCCTAAACTCATCAATTATCCATACGTTGCAGAAGATGAAAATACCATCTATTCTTTTGGCGGTGCTACGACCGCCTCGGGCATCATCACTTGGTTTCGAGATAACTTGGCTGAAGCTGAAATCATTGAAGCAAGAAAAATGAAAAATAAAAGCGAATTTGATTTATTGGATGAAGCCGCATCAAGAATTGCACCCGGTGCCGATGGACTCATCACTCTACCCTATTTCATGGGTGAACGCACGCCCATCTGGGATCCATATGCTCGGGGCACGATACTGGGTCTCACGCTCTACCACACGCGAGCACATCTCTACAGGTCCTTTCTCGAAGCCGTCGCCTATTCATTAAGGGAAAACATCGAAGCCGCTCTCTCAATAGGAATACAACTCAACCCTGAAATGACCCTCATTGGCGGTGGTGCCAGGTCTGCTCTCTGGCGACAGATTTTTGCGGACGTAACGGGTTTCAACATTCAATACATGGAAGCCAGCCAAGGAGCACCACTGGGAGATGTACTCCTTGCAGGAGTCGGAAACAAGATATTCGATTATAAAGAAGTCAAGAAATGGTCGAAAGTCTCGACCACGTCCACGCCTGACCAAAAAAATCAAAAAATTTATGCCGAATTCTTCAAGATCTATCACGATTTATACGCAAATAACAAGGCGCTCTATCCGAGATTACAAAAATAATCAAATTATAACTTGACTTTACATCAAAAAATCATCGGGGAAATCAAATGAAAGATAAGGTTGATGAGTGCTTTCAGCAACTCCTATCATCTCCTCCATTCTTGACCAGCCTTCAACAGCTCGGAACTTTCGAGCAGGACGTGCTGGATTATAAAGGAGACGTGGTTAGCTGTCAGCGGAAGACGTATTGGACTTCTACCCGATGGTTCGTCACGGTCATCAAAGATGTTTCACTGGTGATCTCTCCTGCATTCTATGAAGATTCGCAGGTGGAAGGACGTTTTGGATTGACCGTGAATGATGGGAAATTTCGCTTGCATGTAGTGGCGAAAAAAGATGACGTGCTGCACCTGCTCGACTATATTCCCTGCATGAAAACGCTTACTGAATACGATTTTACCGAGAAAAAAACGCGGGTGATAAAGTTGTCTCCAATTGATGAGTTTTTTGCCACGATCTCAAATCTCGATGCCTATTTTCTTGAACGCCTCCCGCATTTCGAGTCATTCTCTTCTAACATCATCTATCAAGCCCTTAAAATGCTGGTGAACTCGACTTTCACGTCAACAAATCTCATCACTCTCTGGCAAGAACGATTAATGAATGACCTGATTTCAATCCTTGATGAAGACCGGGAAGATCTAAGGGAACATTTTTGGCAGGCATACATTCTCGTGAAATCTCTTTTAGATTACCAAGATTGCGCGGATGAACGGCTGAATCAACTCGAACTTGCTCCATTCATTTTAAAAATAATGCAGGTAGAAGAAATTGAAACCAAGAGAAAAGCAATAAAATTCATTAAAAGAATGAAGGATGAAGATTTCATGAAAAAAATGCAATCTTGGTTCGACAATCAGGACGAAGAAATACAAAAAGACCTGAAACCCGCATTAAATGAACTCCTGAGTGAATATGAGCGGGACATCATTCTTTTCTCAATGTTTAAAAAAATGAGAACCGAAAAAACACTCCTGCCATCTGTACGCATGACCGATAACGATGGTACCTAAATGAAAAGGGCAATCTTGATTTTTAAGAGCGATTTTGAATCAAGCGAAAATATTTTTATAACTAATTCCCATTAGGATAACTAATATGTCCCATTAGGATATCTTATAAACCTGAAAGAATCAAAAAAATTCGGATTTGAAATGAATTCTTGATTTTTTAGATGAAAATGACGAAAAATTGGTGAAAGAAATGGGTAAGAAAATGTCCGTGATGATATTTGATGGACCATATGGACACGAAAAGCCATACACGGCACTCAGGTTCGCCCTGACAGCACTCATAGATGGACACGATGTAACGGTCATATTGATCCAAGATGGCATATTTACGGGAAAAAAGGCACAAAATCCCGCCGAATATCCCAATCACCTCGAATACCTTGAAAATGCAATTTCTGAAGGACTAAACGTCATCGTTTGCGGTGTTTGTTGCAACGCACGCGGGCTATCGCAAGAAGATCTCGTGAAAGGTGCCAAGATCGTGGGAATGCACGAAATCGTGGAGGCTGTTTCCAACAGCGACGTGCACGTGACATTTTAAAAAAACAACCGGGAACATGAAAAAAATGAATGCTGATGAAACCTTAGACGTGAAAGGAAAAACATGTCCCATGCCCGTGCTATTGACGCGCAAAAAAATACGAACTCTCAATACGGGGACTGTATTGGAAATAATCGGCAATTTTCAACCCGCAAAAATCAACATTCAAGAATTTCTCCGTAAAGAAGGTCACGAGATCCTAAAAGTCAAGGAAAAGCAAGGCATCTATACCATTTACGCCAAGATCTTGAAATAAAACCCGCCATTTTTTTTAATCCATCCGATTAATGGTCGTTTTATTTTTGTCATTTTAAAAAACTTGGGACTCTTGACGTTCGTCGAAAAAAGATAATTTTTTTATAGCTATAAGTGTAACCTAGAATGAGGCAAAAAGAGGTGTAATTTTTAGATGCACTTCCCGAGGCAGATGGCGTGGGTGTATTGAGATCCGTTTCGTTTTTCATTCTTGTATTTGAAATCGAATCGGAAAACACCCGACTCGACAAAAAATCATCTCTCGCCTTCAATCGGGGTGTCTAGCACTCCGAGAGGACTCTATACAGAGGATCCAGGTGCCCCGTCATCTGTCACCCTTATTCATCTCTTTGAAAAATATTTTTTTGATCGACGAAAAAAATAAGAGAATTTATTCTCCACGAAACTCAGGTTCCGGCAGCAATCTTCGTTTCCTCAAAGGTCGGAATCTCGATCTCTTCAATGCCGCGCTTGTCTAAAAGCGGCTTCAATCTCTCAAGGATGTTCGGCAAGTATTTCTCATATAAGAGAATCGGCGGCGTAGAAATTCCCGTGGCAATGAAAGGAAGAAATATTAGAATTATCGGCGTCAGCAAAGACCAACCCTCTGCAACGAGCAACGTCTGACCTACTTGGATGATCAAGGTGAGGACCGCGGTAAAGCCCGCATAACCCTGCATCATGTTGAAAAACAGGGCATGAATGCCTTCTATCTCAGGCGGACGACGCTCGTCTTCAAGCAAGCGATATTCAACAACTCCCGAATCTTCTAATATCCAAATCGGAAAAAACAAGAGTATCGCAAGCGACGTGAGAATAAAAGTCCCCAAGAAAATCGCCTCTGCCTTGTGCAAGATGATCATTTCCATGCTAACCATTGGTATCATTACTGCCCTGAATAAATAACCAAAATTCGCTTCAACAATCAAGCCACTGATGCTGAATGAAAAAAGACTGATGATAAAAGCACGATAATACAAGTGTGTCGCCGTTAACTTGTTTCCCATCTTGTAAAGCCCGTACTTCGCACTGGGCTTGTATAACTTGTGAACCCGAAGCCAAAAAAGAAAAACATACGGTGCCACCACGTAGAAAACGGCAAAAAACAGGATGGGCAACGCATAGATCAGTATCACGTCCGTCTGAATCGGTCCCGGAAGAATATAAATGAAAAATATCGCGTACTCCTTGGGTATCAAGCCACCAAAAGGACCAATAAGCAACTGGGAAAACCCAAAAAGATCAATCGTCCCTAATATGATTATCAAGACGAATACCGCCAGGGAAAGAATAAAAGCACCCATAATTCCTAAGAATTTCTTTTCCATGAACATGTATAAATCACTCATTCTATTAATGTCTTGAGAAAGACGATTTATATGGATGAATGTCTAGATAAATAAAAAAATGCTTGAATATATCGGATAGCTTGACAAGCCGTGTTGATTACTTTTGGGCGTTTTTTCTAACAAAAACAGAAAAGGTGGCAGATCGGCGGTAGCGATTCCATTAAATTTAAATATCCGATTTTTACAAGATTTTCTACCAAAAATACTCAAGGAGAGCAAGATGAAATTCGATTTTAAAGAAATGATGAAACAAATTATTCCATACATTGTCTGTATTGTTGGAGCATCCATTAGCATTGGACTGGTTTTTTCGGAAATCATCGTTCATTACACGCTTTTTGAAATCGCAAACTGGAATCCTCTATCAAACATAGATTTCTGGATGGGAATCATTGCTTCATTATTGGGAATGTCATTCGGAACGGCAATAATAGTCATCGCTTTGGTGAGTTGGGTCTTGGACCACATCTTCCGGGAAAATTTCAAATACATCACTTTAATAGCATCAATAATCATTTTGATTTTGGCGGCTGTTGGAATAATTATAGGCATCTTTTCCGGAATTATGGTATTGGGAAATATCGCTACATATCCCCAATACGTGATGTTTTATCTTGTTGAAACAGCCCTGATTATCACTGCAGGGGGCGTGCTGGGAATAAGCACTCTCGGTGGAATTCTAGTGCTTCTACGATACTTCAAACAGGATTAGATATATTCATCCTTTTTTTTAATCAAGAGCGGGATTTCTCCAGAAAACCCATTTTCTATCATGACGTGCGTTCAAAACTTGGTCTTCTATTTCAAGATTCAATCATGCTCCTTTGAAAAAAAATAAAAAAAGATTTTTAGAGTTGCGGCATCTTTTGGCGACGTTTCCATAGAAGTGGGACAACAATGATGCAAACGAGTGCAAATAACACGAACGACAATTCAAATCCCGGAATCAACGGAACACTCGGATATGTTGAAGTGATATTCACCGTGTCATTTGCAGAGTTAGAATTCCCTAGTTCATCCATGACTATAATTGTCACGTTATATTCACCCGGAGAAACACCCTCAAGTGGAGCATTTATACTCGAGTTCGAAGCACCCGAACGAATACTTAACCCTGAAATGCCAAAATCACTCAACACCCCTGACATGATGCAAGTCGTGTTCAGAAAAATTTGGAAGATCAGATCTCCTGCCATTGAATAAGTATTTATTTGGACAGGAAGGAATAGACCTGTTTGTTCATTAACAGTGACATTAAGATAGGGATCCGTGCCAATAGTAAGCACTGTAGAATCGGAATGCATGCTCATTGAAACACCGGGTAATGTAGTCAGCGTGTCGATTCCCGTTACTAAATCGAATATGTAGTTGTCATTTGGAGGATCGCCTGGATCGGCACTATCCGACACGTA
>JALGVI010000052.1 GCA_029838215.1 Candidatus Helarchaeota archaeon
ACGGTTTTTCCTTGCATGGCATGTTCTAAGCTCATTCTTAATGCAGATATTAAAGAAGTTGTATATATTGAACCGTATGACATGGAAAATGAAATTAAAATGAAGATGTTCGAACAAAAGGGAATTAAAATCCGGCAATGGAAACCATCTGAAAAATAAAAATTCGGTTCGTGTTTTTGAAATGGATGATAAAATCATTTTACAAGAGCTTTATGCGATAGAAGAAAATACACTTTCCAAGTTTGCAACGTTAAGTCGTTTTGGTTTCCGGCGAAGGCACGAACCCACGGATGTTCGCCCCATTTTTGCCCGTGATGCCGATCGAATTCTGCACTCACTATCTTTCACCCGCTATATCGATAAGACGCAGGTTTTTCATCTCATTAAAAACGATCACATTACTCATCGCGTCATCCACGTTCAAATGGTCTCGAAAATAGCCCGGCAAATTGCTCGTGTCTTGAAATTGAACGAAGACTTATGCGAGGCAATTGCCATTGGTCACGATATCGGACACACGGCATTCGGTCATGATGGCGAGCAAATTCTTTCTGAATTGTGTAAAAAAAATGGCATTGGGGAATTTCATCATTCGGTTCAAGGTATTCGGTTTTTGGATCAACTCGAAAAACGCGACCGCATCCAAAAAGATGCAGAAGGATTGAACCTGACCCTGCAAGTTTTGGATGGCATTCTAACTCATGATGGTGAGATCGACGAACAAGGATTACATCCAAACCATGAAAAAACATGGAAGATCTTTGACGAAGAAGTCGCTGCAAGACAAAGCGGAAAGAACGTGAACCTCATTCCAATGACTCTTGAAGGATGCTTGGTCCGGATCGTTGATACAATTTCATACATAAGCCGAGATTTTGAAGATGCGATTATCTTGGGTCTTATCGAAAGAGACATGTTGCCCGAAAATTGCCGGAAAATTCTCGGTCAAACACATCGCAAAATCCTGAATACTTTAATTCGAGATATAATGACAAATAGCAGGAATATTGACCGTATCTCTTATAGTGAACCCGTTTATGAAGCCCTCATCGAAATGAAGAATTTTAATCGGCAACACATCTATTTCAATCCCAAAATTAAAGTAAACGTTCCAAAAATTCGACAAATGTTCGAAAAGATGTTTGATGTCTTTCGCAAAGATGTAAAAACAAGAAACATGGAATCCCTAATTTTTAAAGATCACGTAAATCTGGTCGGCGAGAACTACTTGCAATCAAATAGTGCAGAGGAAATTGTCCGCGATTACTTGGCAGGGATGACCGACAATTATTTTTTAAAAATCGTTCAAAAAGAATTTCAATTAGAAGATTTTTTCACGGAGATAGAGATTCATTAAATAAAACGTGTCGTGATCCCTCTCATCACCAGCTTTTCTTTAATTTTCATCTTGAAATAAATTCAAGCATGACTTGATTAAGCTTGGGGAAATATCTGGAGTCGTAATGGAACGTGTGTTCGGCATCCTTGAATATTCTCGTCTGGGCACCCAGCTTTTGATAGAAACTTAAATTTTCCGTGAATAGGTCATGAGTTCCCGTAATGAATAAAATCGGAACCCGCAGTTTTTTAACTTCCTCTTCAAATGAGACTTCTAAAATGCTGGCAAGCGAAGCGAAAGAACCGTGTGGATCTGTTGCGAAAGCTCGTCGGAAATCATCACGAATTTGTTCTTTAGTCATGTTATGGTGCGGTATTTTTATCATTAGATAATTGATCGGCTTGAATAGTCTTGCTAAAATATAAACTAATGGTCGAAGAAGGATTCGTGCGTTTGGAATGGTTGAAGTTCCCGGTCCAGTGCATAGAAGAATCAGTTTCGAAAGAAGATCGGGATGCTTTATGGCGAAATATTGGGCTAAAATACCGCCCATGGAATGTCCGATAATGACTGGCTTTGATATTTCCAATTTCTTTATGAACTGGTATAATACGGCTTCCATCAGATCTATCGAATACTGGATTTTTCGTGATTTTTCGCTCTTGCCATGTCCCAATTGGTCGTAAGCATAGACTTTTGCATGCTTGGAAAAGAATTGAATTTGACGATACCAACCTGTCACGTTGTTTTGCCATCCATGAAGGAAGATCATTGGTGGTAACTCGTTAGTTTGACCGAATTCCTCATATCTTATGTGATGTCCTGCACAAATAATGACTGGCATGACATGTTCCTCAATTTATCTCAAACATCTTCTTTAGATATTATTTTAAGCAACTGAATGAATTAATAAATTATTGCACCGACTTAAAAAGAATTTGAGTGACAATGACCCGCCCCGAAGACCTGTTGCAACCGATCAAAGAGCAGAACTCACCTCTGCAAATCACGGAGCCGAAAATCAAGCAATATATTTCAAAAAAACTTGATCTCCAAGTAGAAGATCTTGCGTTTACAAGATTTCCAAATGGGATCGTGAATGATGTATTCAAAATTGACTGCATTACCTCAAGAGGTTCCCGTTCTTTCGTTCTCAAGTTTTGCTCTGACCGCTTTGATGGTCAAAAAAACCTGCGTGAATTTCAAATTTTAAAAAATATGGAAAAAATTAACTTGCCTGTTCCTGAAATTCTTTTCTTTGATGCGAGTAGGACTTCATGGAATCGTGATGTCATTTGCTGGAGATATGTTGATGGCATTCCATTGTCTGAATTAATTAACACGCGAGATGATGCATGTTATTCAATAATTGACCAACTCCAGCAAGTTCTCAAGAAATTGCACGCTAAAACTAAAACCGCTCATTTTGGAATTTCTATCGATGAAAAAGAACGACAAAAAGAAAGACATGATTCTTATTTTGCGTTTGTTTTTAAATTAGTCTTTGACAAGATGCCCAGATTGCAAGAGTTGCAATTCCCTATAGAGCCGTTTAGGGATTTTTTCCTACGCGTTAAGGAATCATTCAACGAGATTTCTTTGGATCATGCACTCTGCCATCGTGATGTCACGCCGCTAAATGTCATCGTACATCCTAAAACTCATGAGATTTTGGCAATTTTAGATTGGGAATTTGCATGGTATTCTCATCCCACGCTTGATATCGCTTCCACGTATTACCGGCTTTCAAATTATTGGCAAGATCTTGCAGATTATTTCAAGAAAGATTATGATGACATGCCTTTATTACCGCTCTATATTCTCCGTCGTGGTTTGCTCACGTGTAGTACATACTTCTATAAACAAAACGACATGTCCCGTCTTAATGTCGAGTTCAACAAATTGAAAACTTTGTTATTAAGACTTGAAAAGGACGCGTGCACGTAAATATTTTCATTCAAATAAGATAAAAAATATTAAAATACAAAGATACAAATTTTATATCATCAAGTAAAAAGCTTAAGCTTTCATGTAAAAGCCAAATATTACGGAGTGGATGAGGCGTGTCATCAGCCCCAAAAGTCTCGTTTATTTCTGATGAAATAAAAATTGCTGGAACCGATTTTACTTTCCAAGTTGCCGAACTGAAAGGAAATTGGGCAATAAGAATAATCAATCGAAAAGATAATAAAGTCTTGACAGTCGAAAAACTGGCAAATACGACAGATGCGGCAATCACCGACGTGATCAAGAATGTATTAGGTCGCAAGTATGGAAAAGAATTGGTTCAGAAAATCGATTATTTCGATTTGGGTGGAAAAATGCCTGCATTGCTCCAAAAGATCCAAGAATTCAAAAATACGGGTAAGGTACCTGAGCCCACAATGCCAGTAACTACAGCCGCTCCGACAGCATCACCTGCAAAACCAACACGGAAACCCGATGACTTCTGGTCTGCATATGCATCGGCATCTCCTTCAATTCAACGGGCTCCTTCATTACAAGAAGAATCAATCTCCTTTGTTCCCGAACAACCCGTGGAAAATGACACTCCGACACCGCAGATAGATTATCCAGAAATGCAATATTCTGCACCTCCACCAACGATAGATACTGCTTCCGCTCTTGATTCGACTCTTTCCATTCTAGGCGTAAAATGTCCAAAGTGCGGAGCCGAGATCGACAACGATGAAGACCGGTGCCCATATTGTGGACAAGAGATCGATTAATCTGACTTTTTTAACAGGATTTTTAACCATTCTCCTGAAGAATGGTGATTAAATCATTATCTAATATTAAAGGATGTAAGTCGTGGTAAAGATCTGATACTTTCTCTGCGTTCTTGCTATTTCTTATCTTCTCTGCTTGTAGCAACGTTTCGCACGCCTTGATTTGGAAAATAAACCTTGCTTCGGCGTTGTTTTTTCCGTAAAAATCCTTTAAAAATGTCATCACTTCATCGGGATTGGAAAAAATCGACTCCACTTGCCGTTGGACAAACTTTTCGTTCTTTAAAAACGCTTTCAAGATTGAAGCATCATGGAAAGAAGGAAAATCTGAAATTAGGATTGCAGGAATACCATGCAACAAGGACATCGGAAGCAAGACGTTTTTTTCGAACGGCTTGTCTTGACCAATCACGTGGCACATTAAAGCAACATGCATGGAATGCTCGGCAATAGATTCTTGAAATTCAATGCCATATTCTGGCCAAATCCTTCTATGAGTATTTTTAAAACGAGTCAACAAAGCAATTATCTGATGCAAGTTCATCTCATTTCAACAAGCATTGATTTTTTAAATTCAGGATTTTATCCTAAACTCATTTAATTGCAAGAAATTCTGAACGTGTTTGAAGAAATTTCCAAAGAATTTACCACAACCGATGCGGTCTAGCTTTGGATTCTTCTTCACGTAGTCTAAAATATGAGGATATTGCTTAAATTTTTGAGGACTATTCACGACTTTTTGAAAAATGGTCAAAAACCGCAGGTACAACACTTCAATATATGGTTTTATTGGTCGCTTTGCCTCAAAATCTTCGAGAACATGAGAATTTGTTGCTGTTAGCAATACTATGGCCGTTTGAGCAGCATCGAGGTGTAATAATCGCTCAAACATAATCTTATTTTCTTTTTGAGTGCCAAAAGACGAATCAACAGATATTCTTTCGGTGATGAAATCCATTAAATCTTGTCTGTATCGTGTTTTTTTTCGATTGGAGCTTGTTTTAGAATCTTGGAAATCTTTGATTTCTTTTATTAATTCAAGAATTTCTGTCTTATCGTCCTTCATTTCAACCATTCATTCAGCCGCTTTCTTACCATTTTTTCACTCTTTTCAATGGTCTTCTTTCTAACCTTATAAACTAATAGGAAATAAGTCTTTAGGATGGCTTCACGTGCCTCCGTCTCGGAAGTGAAAGGTGTAATGACATGCGGGATTTCCCGATAACCATAATGATGTTCCATGAACCGTAAGCGGAAAATGCGAAATCCCTCTTGTTCTCGTTCAAATGAAACGTGATCAAAAACGATGGCTATCGCCTTGGGATTGAGTTGTTGAAAACCCAACTGATTGATGATGTCCGTGTGAGAAAGAAAGAATCCCATTCCCGGATGGCTATGATACCAGCCCACGAAAAATTCCTCACGTTCTTTCTCCAACAAAAGGTCATTAACTTGGGCTGCAAAGACGTAATCTCTTTCCGAAAATTCCACGTGAACAGAACTTCCATGCGTTACTGGAATGGCATTTGTAACCACGACCTCTTGAGTTTCTTCATCATTATATCCAATAATCAACCCATAGCACTCCTTCCATCTAAAGACGTGTTTCCTAAAGTTTGCGTGTTCCACGACGTGCTGTATCATCTTTTTTAACGCGGAGAACTCAATGCGCACGGTCCACGCGAAATGCTTGTCAATAAAATCATCCAAATCCGAAATATTAATCACCATCAATTGCAAGAGAGATTACTTGTAGATTAATTTTTGACATAGCTACATCTTAACTTTTTATGCAAATTGTTTCTATTAGTTATTATCATCATCATCATCAAAAATGGATGTTTTCAAATGAATGATGAGAATCGAATGGATGGTTTAACTCATTTAAAGAAAAAGGTCGAGCCACAAAAATATACATACGATCCGAAGCTTTTAGAACATTTTCCCAATAAATATCGAGATCGTGATTATTGGGTTTCCTTGACCTGTTTTGAATTCACCAGCTTGTGTCCTGTTACAGGTCAACCTGATCATGCAACGATTTTCATCAATTATGTTCCTGATGAGTTCTTGATAGAGTCCAAATCATTAAAACTGTACTTGCAATCTTTTAGAAATGAAGGTGCCTTTAACGAAGATCTCACAAACCGCATTCTCGATGATTTGATAAATCTAATAAATCCAAGGTACATGGAAGTCATTAGCGAATTCAATTCAAGAGGTGGGATAATCATCATTCCATTCGTCAACTACGGAAAAGACCCTGACTGGAAAGAATTTGCCAAAGAACGGTTTTTAACGCGTGAATTGGAAACCTTCACGATCGAAGAAGAAGAATCAGAATAACCATTAGGTCTGGTATGATGTTTGATTTTCTATTAAAGGAAAAGACTGATGATGCTCGATGTTGCATCATGAAGACACCTCACGGTTCTGTTGAAACTCCTGCATTCATTTGTGTTGCAACGAAAGGAACGATTCGAAGTCTCTTTGCAAAAGATTTGGAAGAACTCGGTGCCCAACTTCTAATTGTAAATGCCATTCACGTTTTTCTAAAGCCAAGTGCCGATATCATTAAAAAAGCAGGAGGACTGCACGAATATATGGCATGGAAAAAGCCTCTCATCACGGATTCTGGTGGTTTTCAAGTCATAAGTCCTCAATTTGGCGGCGTTGTCAAAGAAGAGGGAATTCGATTCAAATCACCTTATTATCCCGCAAAACATCATTTTATCACGCCAGAAATCTCCATGCAGATGCAAGCCGATTTGGGTGCTGACATTGTAATGGCCTTTGATGAATGCCCTGCATATGGCGGAGCTAATGACCGTTCTTACATGGAAAGTTCTTTAGAACGTACGGCGCGCTGGCTAAAATCGTGTAGAGAATATAATATCAAGAATAACGGAAGACAGGCATTATTCGGAATCGTGCAAGGCGGGAGTTTTCTTGATCTCAGAAAAAAAAGCCTTGAATTAACACTAAATGCCGGATCATTACCAGGTTATGCGTTAGGTGGTCTGAGCGTGGGAGAGCCGCAAGACGTTCGGTTCAAAATACTCAAAGAAATAACGCCGCTACTACCTCCTGAAAAGCCGCGCTATTTGATGGGTGTCGGCACGCCCGAAGATATACTCGAAGGCGTTGAACACGGAATTGATCTCTTTGATTCCGTTTATCCCACTAAAATTGCTCGACATGGATCTGTTTTCACTCATGAAGGCATCAAGCACATCGATTCAATGAATCATTATAATGATCTTGGTCCAATTGACCCCGAATGCAACTGTTTTATTTGTCAAACGTATTCCCTGTCTTATGCATGCCATCTATTTCGAGATCCTGCCACGTATCTAACTGGTGCACGAATGCTGATTTATCACAACCTGCATTTCTTATTGAAATTAATGCAAGACATTAGGGAATCCATACGCGCTAATACTTTTCGTGAATTCAAAGCTGAATTTCTGAAATCTTACAAAAAAAGGCATTAGATTCGTTAAAAACTTTCATTCTGAACTAATACCTCGGATTCAGCAAGTCATGTTTTCAAATCATGGAATAAAAGATTTATATCAAGATTTTCAAAAATTAAAATGAATGAGAATACAATGGATTTTAAATTAATGGTAATTCTTACTTCGAGTGAAATGTAGATGGAGTTCTTTCAACCGGGATTATCTGCTGAGAAAAATGAAAAAGAAGAGGCTTCTCCGAAATCATCTTTCAATTCCCAAGTCGAAGAAGAATTAAGATCCCGGATTTCTTCTCTGAACCAAGAAATCGCGACCCTAAAGCAATCATTAGAAGAAATGAAAAAACAGATTGTAACATTAAAGCGGGAGCATAAAGCCGAAATTCTCGAACAACAGGCACAAATAAAGGAAAAAAGTCGAGAAGTAAAAAGCGTCAAACACGAATTAAATGAACTCAAATCAAAAAGACGCTTGCTTCAGTTGAATCAGGAAAAAACTGAAAAGAATCTGATGGAACAGGTCAAGGAATTTACCGAGCTAACGGCTAAATTGCAAAAAGAGATAGAAGAAAAGGACGTTCAGTATAGGCTCTTAAAAAGAGAAATTGAAGAAAAAACGAACGCATTGGATGCAAGCGAATCGTTAAAAAAAGAGAATGAAGAGCTAGCTGAAAAGTTAAAACAACAGCAGGAGAAAATGGTTCACGAAAAAGCACTAATCAAGGTCTTAGAAAGTCGGATTGCTGAATTAGAGCTCCAGATTCACGATGTTGATCAAGTTGAAGAATTAAAGAATGAAATTCAACGACTAGAAATTGAAAACATGGCAATGCGCAAGGAAAAAGAGCAAATTCTGGAAAAAAATAAAAAACTTCACTTGAAAATGCAGAAGGCATTGAGCTCCGCCAAGAAACTCGAACAGCAGGAAGATCAAATGAACATGATTCAAACACGGAATAAAGCATTGCTAAATAAAATTAAAAATCTTAATGAAGAAATAGTCTCACTTAAAACCGAGAACGAAAAACTCCTCGAAATCAAGGAACGAGTTCATCAGCTCGAAGAAGAATCAATTCAGGATTTTTCGTCCATCAAGTCTGAACTTGAAAAATTAAAACAAGAAAACACGGCGTTGAAAGAAAAATTATCTAAAAAAGAGATACGGGTTTACACGATAAAAATTCAAGAAAAATAAAAAGTTTTAACGAGGAATCTATTTTACTTCTAGCAATTTTTGTTTCCATGTATCTAATACTTGCTTGAACTCCTCAATTTCACGTTGTGTAAGACTTTCTGTCTTCCTTGCTTTAAAAATCCTGGCTGATTTTCCCATTTCGTATAAAATTGGGGTCCACTTGTAATTTTCACTCAAATATTTCTTTGTTTTTTCTAGCGTAACTGCCAAATCCCTGGCAATTTCACCGACTTGAATTTGAACTAATGCATCAAATATTTGATTTATTAAGTCTGTTCCCGTGACTGAATTATCAGCGAAAATTTTGCCTATTATTGCTTTATAATCTGCACCCGAAGCCGCTACGGACGAAGTCGATAGATCTGCATCCAACTCCGAAACTGCACTCATCAAGGCCGTTTCGTCCTGTGGTTTGGTCTCAATTGGAAGTTTTGTAGTTGTGGCAACTGTTGTATTGGTAGATGACGCTTGAACGGGATTTGCAACTGCTGCGGGTGTTGCATTGGCTTGCACATTCTTAATTGGAGCAGATCGCAAGAGTTGCTTAAACTGCTGAAGTTCTGCTGAAATATCCATTCTATCCAAGCGATCAAGTTTCCTATTCAATTCATCCATGGTCTTTTGAAGATTCTTATTAAAATATTTCATCTCCGCTACGAGATTTTCAACCTTTTCGATGCGAGCAACTGTCATCATCATTCGTTCCAAGGTCGTTGCAAACTCGCCCATTCGTCCAATTAATGTCAATCCGATCTTTTCAAAAGCATCACTTAACCGTTTCATTGCTTGGTTAATGGATTCAATATCTCCCTTCTCAAAAACAGGACCCGGCGCGGGTTTGGGTGCAACACCAAGTTCCGCTTTTACGTGGTCAGGTAATTGATCTAATACTTCCTGTGGTATCTCCTGATTTTTTGCGGTTTCCTTTTTTGAATCAGGGGGTTGATTTTTCTCAGACAAAAAGTTATCCTCCATGTTTCCTTGAAAGCATTTTTTTTAAGATATTCCTAATTTGGTCTTTGAATTAATCATCATGCTACTTAATTTTTCGTGTTATGTTGAACATTGGAAACAACAATTTTATTAAACTATCGTCAATTAATAACAAGGATTTATCATGAAAGAGGAGAATCCTTAGAAATGAGAAAAACTGAAAGAATTATACCTCTTGCTCCATTAGATCGACTCATACGCGAAGCCAAGGCTGAAAGGGTATCCGAGAAAGCCTCTAAAGAACTGGGTGAAATTCTCGAAGAAATTGCTCTAGAAATCGCCACGATGGCAAAAGACCTCGCACAACACGCACATCGAAAAACTATTAATGACTCTGATATTCGACTGGCGTTCAAACAATGGAAGAATAAATGATTCTTAAAATTAAAGACTTACTAAAAGGTCGTCTTTTTCTCCGCATTTTGGACATTTTATGTCGTCAAATGCGACACCATCTTCAATTGAAAATTCTTCCTTGCATTTATTGCATTTAAACTCAAGTTTCTTGGACATGTTTGTTAACTTCTTTACGTTTTCAATAAAAATGAAAAAAAATCAAGGGGAAATGATCGGCATTACTCGTTTTTCCATTTGCATTTCTTTCATCACTATATCTGTCAGTAGCTTTGCCCGTTCTTTACCTGTCAACGTTTCGAGTTTTCTGATTCCCAACGGATCGACTTTTTCTCTTAACAACTGAATTTCCCGAACGGTCGGTATCTCTGTTTCAGGCACGTTATCAGGAATTATTAATTCAAAGCCTGTATTCTGTTGAACCTGTTCCACCGTAATACCCGGGTGAACCGATTTAATCATCATTCTCTTGGTTTTCTCATCAAATCCCAGAACCGCTAGATCCGTGATTACAATTTGTGGACCTGCTCCACCGCAAATTGATGGCTTTCCATCCTGAAAACCCACGCCCGAAATGAAAAACAATTTCTCACTAGGGACGAACGTCCGTGAATCGTGCCTTGTAACGTATAAGTATTGACCTTTTTTATAGAACATGCTGAAATCCCCGATTCCTGCGCATCCCGGTAATCGAATTTTCGGTTTATTCCAATCACCAATACAGATGTTATTCGTGTTTCCATATTGGTCTATTTGCGCAGGTCGAAAGAATTCTATCGTTGTAAGCGTATCGTGAGGTAACAATTCAATCGTGCATTCACCACTATTGTGTTTCCTGTATGCACGTTGCACATTGGTGTTTTCAAGCCAAAGCAACGAAACTTGTCGCGGTTCCAAGACGAAAGTGTTTCCCATGATATAGTGGAAGATGGCTTTCGGTGCATGTGTGACTTTAGCCAGCGTAAATGCTGCCCAAACGCAAGGCGTGGCAACACCCACGATCATGACATCGTCGTTGGTAACCTGACGTGCCATCTGAACCGTAATCATCTCATCAATCGTATAATCTTTTGAATACTCAACCATGATCTGCACCTCATGTCTTAATGTTTAAAATCGTTTTTACTCCTCCAACTGCTTCTAAATATTCAGCATTCGACTTGCCCGTAATGAATTTCTTACGATACTCTTCAAAGGGAGTACTCACGTATTCCTGAATGTGGAGTGGATCAAAGGAGTAGTCCGGAAAACAACTGGTAGGATGAGCACCATAAGGTAACTTTACAACCGCATCGACTTTTTGCATCGGAATTTGTGCAGTTCCTTGGGACCTGATAATGTCTTCTGTTTCTACTATTCTTTCACAAGTGATGATGGTTTTTTTGGCTGTTTTTGCCAAATCATCATCGATCCATACAACTCCCGCAACATTTCCGTTTCCCTTTTCATCCGCATAAGGAACGTGGATGATTGCCACGTCTAACTGAATGGGTGGCAGGGCCATTAGAGGCTCATTGTTCAACGGATCGTTAAATTGTTTCATGTCAGGACGTACTTTTGGGATGTCTGTCCCAATGATCCCTTTTAAAGGCATGAAAGGAAGCCGCAAATACGTGGCTTTTAACCCCAAAACAATTGATGCTTCTGTTTCTTCATATATTTTTATACGACCTTCTTCAACTGCCTTTCTATGATTAGGGGCTAAACCAAATAATTCCATGCCTACAAAACTACATCTCACCTTGTTGCAGCATCCTGCTCCAATTAACATGTCGGTACAAATGCCTCCAACGAAAGAAACTACACCTAAATCCTTCTTATTCTGACGAATTATCTCTCTCGTGATTCCAACGGCTTTTCTCCAGAAGCTCAATCCACCAATCCCGACCCAGTCGCCATCTTGGACGTAGGTGGAAACAGCTTCTTCTAAAGACATGATCTTATCAACCAAGTTCAATCGCCTCGTTAAGACTTCTCTAAAATGATTAGAATTTGGATATCCTGTAATAGAGTAATACTTCAGAATATCTCTTTCATTTCTCATTTTAAGAAATTGAATAAAAAGATTATTCGTGCTACGAACTCGAATCTAAATTATCACAGATTTTACTCATCTTGACCATTCACGTGATTTTTTCGTTCAGAAGGATGTGAAAAACTTGATTAACCTGAGAAATCAAACCGAAGACTTGAAATGATCCTGACGTTGTATTAAAGAAAACCTTGAAAATCGAGAACTAATCAATGGTATTAATAACTCATGCTTAAACGAAAATCTTTATTTAATTCTTCAAAATCAATTAACAATGATCGTCGTTTTTGAGTGCTTTCGGAAAAATGAGAAGTGATGAATAATGGAACCCCCCGAGAACGAGCGGTATTTAACCAATCGAATTATCATTATTCTCTGTCTTACAGGAATGAGCACTTTCATTACATCATTCATATTCTATTTAATAATCAGGACCATGTTTCCCGGACTCCTGATGTTGATCCGTCCCGATATTTGGTTATACTTCATAAATATTGGAATGGCGACCGTTTTCGGAACTCGTCAAGTGATATTAGATCGAACAAGAGTCAAATCAATTAAGGCATTGATTTTCATCGGCATTAAGTTCATGATCCTTTATTCCCTTTTATTTCCGATCTTTTCCGATTTGATTGGTCATTTGATCCTTGAATATCAACCATCTTATCTATACATGTATTCAACTTTTGTTGCAATCTTGGCATTGTTGACATTCCCCGTTGCTCTCTTTGATCGAATCGATCAACTCCTCCCGATCATTCCATTGCTGGTTTTCTTTTATTTTTCGGGTCTCATACTCCAGACAGTGGACGACATCGTCATGTATCAAGCCATTCTCGTGATTTCGGTCGGGTTCATTTTGACGATTGAAGTCTTCATTTACATCTTAGGAGTGATCATACTTCATCACCGCGAGAAACCAAAAAGAAGATCAAGGACTTGAACAGAACTCCTGCTTGCTATTATATGTTTCCATATCGATCGTAGAGTCGTAAAGCGTAGATATCATTGCTTCTATGCTCGATTTGTCAAATTTATCGAAAACTTGCTGAGAAAGTTCGATGACGGCTTTTATCTTTTGTAATAAGTATCTCTTGTAATCTTCATTTAGCTTGCGTGGTGAATTAACCTGCAATTCTTTGAGACAATTGAAATAACTATCCGTCCAATATCTACGCAAATAAACCTTTCGATAGATGAAATTGGTGAGTTTCGGCAAGAGATCCTGAATGATTTCTTCATTGAAATTAAACAAGTTAAGAATCTCTTTCTTTACAAAGTCTTGAAGTGATTTTCGTCTCTTTAATAATTCAAGTAGAACATCAGAATCATTTTTTTCTAGGTGGTTGAAATACATTCTTCCTGCCGGTGTCACGGTGGCATCCTTTCCTCTAAAAATCCTTCCATCGGGACCCAACTGAATGATGATGGTGTTCTTAAATCTCTGGACTAGGCCATTTATGACAAAAAACTCTCCCTCGTGAAACCCCCGACCCATTTCAACTTCTTCGTTATAAAACATGATGGTGACCGGTTGTCCCATTATGTCGACTGCAACCAGTTTTTTCGATTCTACGTGATTTGATTTCGTAGGAAAGATCTCGCTTATGCAGGATGCAAATTGGACCTTTTGTAGGTTTTCATCTCGAATATCATTCACGAAGATGACGGGTTTCCGAGCTAATCGTTCTCTGACTTTCTGATATAATGGGTTATTTTCGATTTCTTTTCCAGATAGGACTTTCCCATTTCGACCAAGTGAAATTGATAATCCCCTGCTTCCTTCCTTTACCCAACAATTCACGCACAGCACGATGTATCCATTTTCTAACTCGAGATCTCTTGTAGAGAAAAGAGAGATTTCTCCTGTCCCATCAATTAATTTATACATGATCCACTTCTTGTCCTTATCTCTCATCACGTGAATGATTTGTCCGCATATCGTATCTTCCATGTTACTTTTAAGATCTTTAATATCAGTCATGATTCCTCATCTCTCTACAAGAATAAGATGGGTTTAAATTTATAAGTTCAAGCTGAGGGATCATTATATTAAAGACATATTTAAAATATCATGAAGAAACAAAGGCAGGCTCTCATGACACGGGCAATTGTGGTTTTATCAGGTGGAATGGACTCCACGACCGTTGCAGGAATCTTGCATGCCAAAGGGTATGAGATTTACGGGATAACGGTCGACTATCTTCAACGGACTTCGAAAAAGGAATTGGATTGTGCTAAAAAAGTCGGGGAATTTTATGGATTCAAGGATCACCTTTTTATTAATCTGAGTTTCATGAAAGAAATCTTGAAGGATTCGACATCATTAATCGATGAGAAACTTGAAATTCCAACCGAATCATCTGAAGATGAAATCCCAAATACTTATGTTCCCTTTCGAAATACCATCATTCTCTCTCTTGCTGTAGCGTGGGCTGAGACTCTCAATGCTGAGTTGATAGGAATTGGTGTCAATGCTCTAGACTATTCTGGCTATCCCGATTGCCGTCCCGAATATATCGAAGCATTTGAAAAAGTGGCAAGACTGGGGACAAAACCTAATTATGCACCACAAATTTTCACGCCATTACAACACATGTCGAAAGCAGAAATTGTAAAAAAAGCCGTTGAATTGGGAGTTCCATTGGATTTAACTTGGTCTTGTTACCAAAACCAAGAAAAAGCATGTGGTACGTGCGAATCTTGCCAATTACGCATTAAAGGTTTTAAAGAAGCTGGAGTGACTGACCCGATCCCCTACGAATCGACTTGAACTTGCAAGAAAAAAGAGAAAAAAAGAATTATTTTTTTGCACTGATATAGAAGCCCGAGTCTGCAACTGCGTTCGGATCGAACATTGCTTTTATTTTACGGAGCCACAAATGATAATTTGAGCATTGAGGACCATACCAGTCGTGCATTTCATCACCTTCAATGAAGAAGGGAATGCCCAGTCGTTCTTCAAGATCCAATTGATTACATTCCATTAGATATTCTGCCATGCCCTTGATGCTTTCTCTATCTGTTTGGTCATACATTGTCGGCATCTCTGCATGAAAGAAATGTCCGTGCTCAAAAGATTCTGTCCACACACCTTCGCCCCTGTCGTCTGCCAGAACTCCTTTTTTAATGTACTTGCGTTTTAAAGGAATATTCGCTTGCATGATGTGCTTGCAGAAATTAATGGTATCCATTGCTCCATGCGTGCTTTGAAATGCTCCTGTTGCAAGGAAGCCGTGCATGCCTAACGCAGATCGAAGTGCTTCAGCATACGAAATCTTAGGAGGCGTGAATTTCTTTCTTCCTGCTAATGCCGTTACATCCTTGAGTCCGAGTTCTTCTACTATTGCGGCAAGTGCTTTTTCCTTATAATCAAATTCTCGTTGCGTTCGTGCAACGATCATTACTAAGACGGGATTTTTTATTCGCGAATAAATCGAGATTTTTTGCAACATTTCTTCTTTCGTCGGGGAAAAGAGGCACATGAGTGCAAAATTACTGGCATGAAATACCATGAAAGCAATTTCTTCTTCTGCAATCCGTAGAAGTGCTTTTTCGACTTCGTCATAGTCCCGCAAGCTAAATATGTGGTATCGCATTAATTCAATGCTTTCAAGGTCATACTTGGGTATGGTTCCTTTAATCTTATTAAAGATCGTGGGTTCACACGGAAACGGAAACAATCGAATTGCAACGCGCGTGAAAACGCCCAATCCTGACTTCGTTCCGGTAAATCCTCGCATGATGCCTCGAAGACTTGGTCCGGGACCATCACCATGAAACCAGTCAGGATCATCTGTCAAGCCGAGTGAGCCAATTTGTAATACTTCTCCTGTTGGTAATACCCACTCAGTACCCAACACGTTTCGTCCGCTAAATCCTGTATTTGAAGAGGTAAATCCGGGACCACACATTGAAGTGGCACTTGCTAAAGGAGAAACTTGTGGACCTGCTCCGGGCATGTGACAATTCAAACCGTGCTTGAGGAGTTCCGCTTGAAGCTGTGCGCCCGTGACGTATGGTTCAACGACAGCATATAGATTTTTCTCGTCAATTTTGACGATTTTATTCATTCTCCTCATGTCCAGAACGATGGATTTTTCAGAGCTGGGTTGATTCCAAGGTCCCAGTCCCGTTGATTGTGCCTTGAATTGCAATCCGTGCTTGTTGCAAAGTTTTACTATTTGAACGACTTCTTCCGTTGAGCCGGGTAAAATCACTGCAGCAGGAGTTATGTAGAATGGAATGGGTTCTTTTCCTTCAATTTCGTTAAGGAATTCCACGCACCAATTATAAGTATACGTTTCTAAGATTGCCTTATTGGTGGAAATATTACTTGGACCTACAACGGCTTCAAAATCTTTATATTGTGCTTCATTTAGGACCATTTATTTCTCCTCCATTGCCATTAAGATCAGTTCGCTTATATCATAAAACTTCATTTTCGAGTTACTGGCTTCAATGGCATCTTTCAGGTTTGTTTCACAAAAAGGACACGCTGATGCTAAAACTGTTGCACCAGTTGATTCGGCTTCATCGAGTCGCCGCTTTGCCGTGTTTAGTGCAAACTCGGGAAACTGTGCTTTGCACCCGCCTCCTGCACCGCAACAATATGAATATTCTTTAATACGTTCCATTTCCTTTAATGTCAGTCCCGGAATATTATGAAGGACTTCTCTAGGTGGTTCATATACGCCATTTGTTCCACGTCGAATTGGTTTTGGAGGAATATCCATGTAAACTGTCGGCATTGGTTGAACCGTTTTTCCGTGCCACTCTTCATAGGGCTCCGAACATCGCCCTAAATGACACGGGTCGTGATATGTTACTTCCATTGGAACATTTTTTGTCAATTTGAGTTTACCATCACTGATCAATTGGGCGAAAAGTTCCGTTGAGTGTAATAATTCAAAATCGTACTTGCGATGACGTGCATATTCTGCTTTGAACGTGCTGTAACATCCTGCACAGCTCATTATGACCTTTTTGACTCCTTTCTTCTTGAACAGGTCAAGGTTATAGTCCATTAATGGTTCGAATTTATCGATCTGACCTGTTCTGTACACTGGACTTCCACAGCAGCGTTCCTCTTCCAAAATATCAAATTCTACACCTGCCTTAGTGAGAACGCGAGCCGTTGCAATTGCAATTTCTTGTCTGCGATATGAAGATGTACAACCAACATAATAAACCGTAGTTGCACCTTTTGTCAGTTTTATATCATCTGGAATCCAATCAAGCCGTTTCGAATGTTCCTCATTGTAAGGATTAAATTTCTCGACGGTTATTTCACCATATATCTTTTGTTTATCCATTGGCCCTATCCCTGCTTGACAGAGCTTTTCACGTAATTCTTGAATGACCTCTAACGGCTCTAAATTGTTGAGATACTTGCAAGCCGTTGCACAACCACCGCATTCCGTGCATTTAAATACAATATCAGCAATATCTTGAGAAAGTTCCATTCGTCCGAAATACAAGGAACACGCCAAGATGATTTTTCCACCGCCACTATAAGAATGAAAATTAAACTCGTCTATTGCAGGACAAATCGAAGCGTATTTCTGGCTTTTTATTTGAATTTGCGGAATCCACTTACAAATCGAACAACGAAGGCATTTCTGGATTGATTGCTCATACTCTGATTCGTAATGTTTTTTATCTGATTCTGTTCCCATTGCATTCATCTCCTACTTTTTAAAACACAACACTCCTGGTTGTAATACTCCATTTGGATCGAAAATTTGCTTGACTTTGTTTAATGCCTGTGCCGTAATTGGTGAATGGTGTTTGTATGCTTCCTCTGCCCAAGGTCCATACGGTCGGTTGAAAAACGCTCCTGCGTCCATCAACTTCTTGCTAAGTGTCAGAAAGACTTCTTTCGCTTTCTTAACCTCATCTCCGTTCTTCGGGTCGAAATACAAGTCCAATTCTAAATGAAAGGACGTGCCCTGCACGATTGGTTGGAGATACACGCCCCATTTGAAATCAGGATAATCATTTATCATTCCAATAAACTTCTGAACCTTTTCATAAGGCGTGATGAAGAAAATATCTTGACAACCTTCTGTAAGTCGCAATTTCCACGGCTTATCCGTACAGCTTGTTAATACATCAAGTATTTCATCATTTTTTATTCCCGTAATTTCCTCTGTAACGGTCAATCCTAATTCTTTGAGAATATCACCAATATCTCCTTCTAGATAATCTATCTTGTCTTGAGCGACTTTTCCCCGTCCCGTGAGTTGAAAGATCAAGATCCACTTCGGAAGTTTTTCTGAAAGTGAAATGATCTCACTCGGATCGGCTTTCACGAGTGCTGCAAGATTCAAGTTGTTTAATATGACCACTTCATCGCATAGCCTGTACTTGATGAGACGATGTTGTAATTCCATGATGTCTTCAAGCTTATCCGTAGCAAGAAATTTCAACTTCTGAATCGTTGGTTTAAATTCAACTTTCAGAGTGGCCCACGTCACTATTCCCATCGAACCTTGTGCGCCCTGGATGACTCTATAAGGACTGAATTGCGTGGGTCCCATCGGATTTTTCTGCACTGCTCCTGCTTCTAATTGTTCCTCTAACGATCCGGGACCTGCTGCTGAACCCGTCCGAAACTGATCTCCCGTTCCAAAAATCACTTCCGTGCATAACAACGGATCTGAACTGTCCCACTGATAGCGTGGAATGGTTGTTGGTTCTCGCTCAAGAGCTGCTGTTAAAACGGACTTGGAAGCCCGAGGACATAACGGCATCAATAAACGGAGTCCTGCTTTTTGCACTTCGGGGAGAAGCTGGGCAAACGTAACTCCCGGTTCAACCATGATCTCCCGATTTTTAGCATCAATGCGCAAGATTTTATTCATTTTCGATAAATCAATGATGACGGCGTTGTCTACTTGTGGAATCGTGTCTCCATGTGCTCGAGGTCCTTGCGGCGAACTCACGGGAACTATGGCAAAATTCATCTCATTTGCCAACTTGACGACCTGCTCAACCTGAGCTGATGTTTCAGGTGAAACAATGGCTTTAGGTGCTTTTCCAGAAACAAAGCTTAAATCAAAAGAAAAATTAAGAATCAAATCTTCATTTGTCGAAACGTTGTTTGCACCACAAATTTGTTGCAACTTGTTAATTAATTCTGACATTTCATTTTCTCCTAAATGTATTCTGTTCTAAACCTTTCATTTCTAGGAGTTCTCAAAAAATGATTTATAACTATTATAACAACTTAGTAACTAATACTCTCGAAAAAATATATACTTTTCCGAGAGATCTTATATGTTCTTTAAATGCCAATACACGAAATATTTTTGCCCAGAAGAATTTTCTCTTTGCGAAGTTCAAGTAGTAAGAGAACTGGAAAAATTGGATATCTTCAATCTTATTAGAATTTATATTTTTTCACAAATAAATTGGGAATTTTAGGTAGATCCTTTTCTGTCGTATGTAACGTCATTTTTTTATTTAATGAATAAGCAATTACCAAGCAATCATTATAAGAGAGGATGTTTCGGTATTGGCACTTTAAAGCACCTGCCTTTAAAATTAGAGATAAATCCATATCTACTAAAATAATCGGATAATTATTCATTAGTGAGGCAATAGTGGATTCGGCATATGCTTTTCCTTTCAAGATACAAAGGTTTTTGTAAACTTCTATCAAGATTGGCCAAATAACGTGTGCTTTAACTTTTTTTTGTTTTATATTTTTTAATAAGCTTGAAATTTCGTTTGGGGGCTTTTTTGAATAAAATAAGGATATTGGACCTGTATCAAGGCAAATATCCCTTGGCAATTATTTTTCCAACTCCAAATCTTCTTTTCGAGATTTTTCTATCAGTTTTAGAACGTCTTCAGTAGATGGTCCTACTTCTTGGAGCTCCTTGGTGGTTCTTATGGGAATCAATTTTAAAAATCCCTCATCCTCTATGACATTCAAGTATTGACCATCCTCTAAGTCATATTTTTTTCTGAGATTTGCTGGGATGCTAATCATCCCCCTGTTTGTAATCTTCACAACATTATTAGTTGTCATTAATATCACTTATCAAAAATAAGTATTACCAAGCATTTATAATTTTTGCATTGTAACGAGCCTATTCAATTATTGCAAATTCATGTTTTTTCCGCGGACCTTGCTCGCCTGATCCGCTTTATCAATAAATACACAAAAAATCCAAATAATGCAAAGGTGATGGCAATTATTATCAGGTCGTAAAATGATAGAAATTCCATTCCGATCGGAATGCCCCATCCCAAATTGTACATTAACGTCCATAAGTCGTGAAACATGTAAATTGGATTCTTCCAGTATTCACTTGTCCAAGATAAACCTGGCAGAATTCCGATTGGTGTGAATAAGCCAGATTCGATATAGGGAATGAATGGACCAAGTGGTGAAATGGAATTATCGATCCAATCCACGAGCAGGTGAGCACCGAAACCCGCAAGAAGTGGTAAGGACCACTTTCTTTTTCGCAATATGAACCAGACCGCAATGGCAATACCTAGAGCTAACAACGTATGCGTGAAGAAATGGTGGAATGTATATGAATGAACATTAATGAGCAAGGCAGGAATCACGTCCAGATCTGGAATCAGTCCTCCCAACATCCCAACAAACCAATATATCAACCTATCCTCCGACCTTTTGGAAGGATCTTTTACACGAAGCCTCAAGATCAATTCCGAGAAGAGAATTCCGATTCCCATATGAGAGATGAAACTGACCACGATTTTTTCACCTTGTTTTTCATTC
>JALGVI010000122.1 GCA_029838215.1 Candidatus Helarchaeota archaeon
GCACTCTTCACAGATTTCAAATTCGAGTCTCACGTGTTTATCGTGTTGAACTTCTTGTTTTTTCTTCCGCACGAGACACTCGGCATGAAGTTTTGGACATTCATAAGAGAACACGAGTCGCTTGATTTGGGAAATGGAGCTTTCATTGCGAATTTTTTGCAGGGCATCTTCCAACTGATATAGAACAGAGTCATCCCGTTCTTTTTTCTTGATTTCTTCCAAGACGGGCAATAAATCGGGAGCAACCAGGTTTCCCAGTCCCCATGCGGCGTGAGCTCTTATTTCGGGATCTTCGTCATTTTTCAATCGTTTGAGCAAGGCATTTTTTGTATTTGGATCTCGTAGCTTTCCAATCGCCCATGTTGCATTGGTCCTTAATTCCGTGTCAGTGCTTTCCATGAACGGCAGGAGTTGAGGCACGGCTTCTTTATCACCCCTTCGTCCAATGGCATCAATGCAATTAAGGACGACGTGCTTGTTTGAATGCTCAAGGAGATTCGTGAGCACTTCAAGTGGGCATATTCGAGCCAGGGTCCAAATGGTGGCATCAATCATGTCGGGATCGTTTAGATTTTGTTCTAAAAATTCGAGTAAAGCGGGAATGGCAGCAGGAGAATTCGAGTCCCCAATTTGATCGAGAGTTTCACTGATGATATTTTCGTCAGAAGTCTCGAGTTTTTTGATCAAATCTTCAAGATTCATGATAAAAGCGCCTAAAAAAAATAGAAAAAAGAAGATAAAAAATCATGCGTTGATCGTCGGGACGATCACCTTATTTGGCAGGTCCTTGATGATCTTTTCGGCATCTTGGACGATGGAGTCGAATAGTTCCTTGACGGTTGGAATGCCATGAATTCGACCCGTAACGCTACCACCCAATATGATGGAATTGTCTTCATCGCCATCGAAGAGTTTTGCCAGACCATCCATTTCCAGTCTCATTATGGCTTCGTTTGATGCACACGGGATGCCCCTGTAGAGATCAGATGCGCCTTTAATTGTTTCATCAACGATCCTTAGGGATTGATCGTTTCGTAGAAATCGCATTGGTCCAAAAAGTCCGCGTCCTATTAGCGTTTCTGTTTCAGCCCTCTTTACGATGGCTTCTTTCCACATTTGTTCGAAGTCGGATTCTTTTGTTGCAATGCAACGTGTTCCCATTTGAATTCCAACGGCACCCATCGCCAATGCACTTGCAAGGCTGATGCCATCGCACATGCCACCTGCGGCAACAACGGGTTTGTTCACATTTCTAACGACTTCGGGAACGAGCACGACCGTGGACACGTCTCGCCAAGCACAGTGAGCACCGCCTTCTCGTCCAGAGGCGATGATGACATCCACATCAGCTTTTTCAGCTCTTTTTGCATGTTGAACCGCAGGGACGACGTGACACCACGTGACGTGGGGGGCTCTTTCCTTTATTGGAATGCGTTTTCGTCTTGCCCCTTTTGAAACGGCATCAATCGCCCACGGAAGGGGATCTCCTGCAGAAGTGATGACCACGCGAAGTTTTTTACGAACGTCTTCAGATTCCTCGATAGTTTCCATCACGCCGCGTATCAAGCGCGTGGCAACAGTTAGAAATTCATTCGAAACAGGGATGTTTACACCAAATACTGCATCGGGATAGTCTTTCAACTCTTCTATCATTGCATAGATTGATTTCTTAATCAGGTCTTTTGGTTTTCCTTTTCCGAACACTTTCGTAGCGGCGTCAGGTGTTGCGGAGCTCAGGCCAGCACCCATTCCAATGGTAGAAATGTTACCCACACCACCAGCCTTAGCTGCTGCTGCACATAAGGTGAATGTTGAGTATGGTCCCATCCCAGCTTGGATGATTGGATATTTACATCCGATTTTCTCTTGTAGAACCGTTTTAATCATAAAATCAATTCCTTTACTTCTTTGTAAATACTTAGTGTCAAGCCAGTATTACAAAATTCAAATAAATTTCTCATGAGAGACTATATAAAATCTTTGCCTGTATCACAAGATATACATTTAATATCAGTCATAATGCGATGAATTGGGAACTCATCAATAGTCGTATTTACGAGTTTTTTACCAAATCTTCATGAAATCGTTTTATTCTTCATTAAAAACGAAAAAAAGGAGAACATGTTATCAATATTCTTTTGGCAATTCTTTTAATTGAGCTTGTGAAAATACGGGTCCATCAACGCACACGAATTTTGTTCCGATGTTACAACGACCGCATTTTCCAATCCCGCATTTCATTCTCATTTCAAGAGAAAGCAGGATTTGGTCATCCGTGAAACCCAATTCTTGCAATACAGGAATTGTAAATTTTATCATGATGGGAGGACCGCAAACCAAAGCGATGGCATTTTTAGGGGAAGGTGCAATTTCTTTTGTTATTGTTGGAACATATCCTTCTCTCTTTTTCCACGTTTCATCTCCTTTATCGACCGTGAGAACCAGATTTAATTCGGACAATCGTTCCCAGGCTTCAAGGTCTTTTTTATAACAGAGTTCACCTGGACTGCGCGCACCATAAATCACGAGCAGGTCCCCAAAATCCCGTCTATTCTTTTCATCGATGATGTATTTCGTCAATGAACGTAGCGTTGAGAATGCAAATCCACCACCAATGATGACGATGTTCTTTCCCATCATTTCTTGCATGGGCCAACCATTTCCAAATGGTCCGCGTATGCCAACAACTTTTCCTTTTTTAGAATCGTGAAAAGCAGAAGTGACGCTGCCAACTTTTTTTATGGTAAATAGAAGAAACCCCTGCTCAGTCGGAGATGATGCAAGCCCAATGGGGCATTCTCCCATCCCGAAATAGGAAAGCTCTGCGAATTGACCCGGAATGTAGGAAAAATCCTTGAGATGGTCTGGATTAATGAATTCTAACTTAAACGTCTTTAAATCATTCAAGTCATTCTCGGTCATGATTTCGGTAATTGTTGCAAGCTTTGGAATGTAAGGATTTTGCATTTTTCTTGTCATTTCAGTAAGGTGTTCATTACTTTTACTCATTTCACGACCTCACTCATTTTTACAGATGGTTGCTAAAGTTTCTCTCAAATCGTTATTTACAGGACAGACTTGTATGCATCTTCCACAGCCCACGCAACCAATCAAATTGTAATTCTTCAGGTAATAATTAAATTTGTGGAATATTCGCTGCCTGCTACGTTCCTTGCCCGTGATTCGAGGATTGTGACCGGAACCGTGCAATGTAAATAATGGAAATTGACAGCTGTCCCAAAATCGGATTCTCACCCCGCCGTTATTTTCCTTTTCGTCCTGCACGTCAAAACAATGGCAAGTTGGACAAAGATAGGAACAACTTCCACACCCGAGACATTTCATGCCGTGATCCACCCAGATCTCGCTGTCAAAAAGATTGTCAAGTTTTTTCTCAATTCCATCCAAATCCGCATTAAACGTTATTATTTCTTTAGAATCGCTGGACATCATTTCAATTTTCTCCATATCATTTTCTGAGGGAACGTCAAATTCGGTCATGTATCTCAATAATTTTTTTCCTCGTTCGGTTATTGGTTCAAAGAAAAATTTATCTTCTAATTCGACGAGCAAGGCATCCAGTCCTTCTTTCGAGAACGGATCACCTCCAACGACGGTGCAGAAACACGTGGTCAGCGGATATTGACACGCCAGTCCAACAATGGTTGTTTTATCGCGTTTTTGGAAATAATACGTATCGCGATAATCTCCGGAGGAAAAAAAGGTGTCAAGAATTCGAAAACTCCTTGCATCACAACTTCTTATTCCAAAAATTATTTGCTCGCTACTTCCTTCAGCATTTTCCTCGATGATCATTTCATTGGCTTCATTTTTAAAGCGAAATAGGGTTTCTTTTTGAGGAAAGAGAATGGATTTTGGCGGAATGCGCGTGTTTGAGTAGTTGGAAAAGCCAATAAATGGTTCCTGAAACTCTTTAAACTCGGTAAATGATTCCATCATTTGAGGGACATGTACAGTATAATCCTTGCTGAACTCCTTTAATAGAGTATTTAGTTTATTTTTGCTTATCATTCGCGCATCCATCACTCATTCACCTTCCTCGGTTATGATAAATTCTTGAGGGTCTTCCATGTTGTAAACAGCAAGTGGGCAAACTTTCTCGACATCCAGCCCTGCCCTGAAATTAAATCGTTCTTCAACAACGTTCCTGATCTTTTTATTTAGAAGATAGAGATTGATATTCATTGGACAGGCACGTGTACAGGCGCCACATCCAACGCATCTCCCTGCTAAGTGGATTGCCCGAATCAGATGAAAGAGAATGTTGTCGGGAAGATTCGCCGTTTTACCAAACCATTGAGGATTGTTCTGATCGACGAAGCACTCCTTGCAATAGCACAGTGGACAAGCATTTCTACACGCATAGCATCTAATGCAGGATTCTAATTTTTCCCTAAAATAACTCCAACGTTCTTCGGGAGATTTCATTTCAAATTCTTTCAAATCCCTATATTCATCTTGAACAATTTTTTCAGGGATGGAATATGTCTTGGGAAACGTGATCAAGTTATCATACAAAACGGGTATTCGCGTGTCACAATACTTGCAATTTTCCAATAGAATGGAAGATTTTTGGAAAGTTTTTTCAAAGTCACGACCAAACACGCTTATTTCGGAATCTCGCATCTCATATTTGGTGATTTCCTTTCCGTTTAATTCCAGTTCGATCTTTTTCTTGTCGAGTAGACCCATGCAGGGCATTCCAATTATGATGATATTCTCTCTCTTTAATTGGTTTTCATTAAGCAATACGATCAGGGATTTTATATCACATGATTTGAGGATGATCCCAATTTTATCGCCTGTTTTTGGAATAAACGACACTAAATTTAAGTCGGTAAATTCATTCCAGGTTAATTTTTTGACATCGTCTTCTTTATCAATGAATATAGGACGTGATTTTAATGGTAGAGATCCTTTTTCTTGGCCTAATATGAATTTGACCGCTTTTTCACGTAATAGCGAAGCAGCGATTTCCCTCATTGAATCTTGAATTTCTTCCATCATGTATCACCCGATTTAAAAATTTTATTTGGTCCCAATTCTTTCACGGTTTCTACGACTTTTGTTACTATCTTGGAAAATGCCTCACCTTCGGCTGCTGAGACCCATGTAAAATTTACACGTCCTTTTTCGATTCCGATAAAGTCTAAAATGTCCTTAAGGATGGAAAATCGTCTTCGGGCTAACAGGTTACCGCTAATATAGTGACAATCGCCCGGATGGCATCCTGAGACAAGGACTCCATCCCATCCTGACTGAAGGCTTTTTATGATGAAGTATGGATTTATTCTTCCCGAACAGGGAACTCTAACAATTCTTATGTTGGGAGGATATTGTATCCTACTAACGCCGGCCAAATCGGCACCCGCATATGAGCACCAATTACACAAGAATGCAATGATTTTTGGTTCCCAGTTGCTTTCTGCAGAGGCTTCATGTGCAATGGATTTACTGTTTGTATTCAACGTCAACATCAAATCCCCCTTTCATTTATTATCAAGTATAATTGTTGATTCGTGAAACCCAAGAGGTCGATCGCCGCGCATCGGCAATTTGCAGAACACGTTCCACATCCCTTGCAGAGAGCTGAATTGACAATAGCAACATTTTGCTCTTCGTCAAGGGTAATGGCATTATATGGGCAAGTTTCTACGCACAGACCACAGCCAGAACATCGCAACGCATTTACCGTGGCTATCACGCCTTCGGCTTCTATGGACTCCTTGCTTAATATCGTCGTGGCGCGTGAGACAGCAGCGTGTGCTTGCATGATGCTTTCTTCGATGGACTTTGGAGAGTGAGCAAGACCGCAAACGAATACACCTTCCGTCGCAAAATCAACGGGACGAAGCTTGACGTGAGCCTCTAAAAAGAAGTTATCATCGTTAAGGGGTACTTTCAATATTGGGGCTAAACGATCATT
>JALGVI010000053.1 GCA_029838215.1 Candidatus Helarchaeota archaeon
ATTTCAATAAATTCTTCAATCCCCAAATATGCGATTTTAAATGTCTTGGTAATGATTCCAATGTTTCCATTTGAAGGAAATTATACTGCGACCTTGACAATATCAAATGATGGACAAGAAATTTGCAATTTTACTTTATCTTTTTGCATTAGATATCCCCTGGCGCGTGCTTTATTTTATAGACCTTCTCCCGCTTTGTCTCTTGAAGGATTTGAAGATTTCGAGTCGTTAGATCTTTTTCAATTATATGAAGCATTTACTAAACGTCTAGATACCATTTATGGTAATTTTTATCAGTTTTATAACTTGATACGCAATTCTGGGGTGGATTTGGACGATTTCTCATTGTTGTCGGCATTAGACATGTCTGTAGAACTCAACTCAACAGTATTATCGCTTCTCGATGCATTTATCATCTGTGATCCGTTGGTAAATCTCACGACATCAGAAATCAACAACCTCACGCAATTTGTCAATGATGGAAAGTCGCTATATATATGGCTCGAACCCGATTCTGCTGGAATGGCATCGATCAGAACTCTGGTCGAAAATTTTGGCTTTAACGTTTCTGAATCTATTTCGAATGATACCTCCACTTTCACGGATTTTTACTCGCATCGTTTGACTTATAATCTCACCCAAGTTCAAGCTGAATCTTATATTTTCTTCAACATTACAGGTTCGGCATCTTCCATCATCAACTCATCAACTAATGATGTTTTTTCCTGCTTTCATGAAACTGATCCTGGAAACGATACTGTTGGTGGTGATTTCACAAACGGGCGTGTTTTGGCTGTAGGCGATTCTGACCTATTCAAGAATTTCAATATTTCCTCAGAAGATAACTTGATATTTGCCAACAATACTATTCAATGGTTATTAACACGTAAAATCATTACAGAGCTCAACATGCAAGGCGAAAAATACGAAAGCACCTTTCGATTAAACGAGTTCATCTATTTTTCCATCCATCTTGAAACAATACTCGGTACGAACGTGTTAACAAATGATACAATGGTTTTCGTGGTTTTTCTCTTCCCGGATAATACAAACCTGTTTTGGGTAGCATTACCGACAATTGATAGCTGGTACAACACGTTGTGGTTAGACAATTTCACGAATACTCCTGGACGGTATGGGATTGTATTCATGATAAATTCAAGCAACGCTTTAACCACGTTTCATTTCCAAGCATTTGACATTCTTCCCGCAGGAGAACCCGACACGTCTCCTTCATTGCCAGAAGTTCCCGATAGTAATCTCATTGGTGCCATTTTTGTCTTAACGATAATTAGTCTCATTGCCCTAACTTTGATTCTAATTTTTCTGATGAATAGGTATGAACTAAGAAGACGAATGGAGGCAATCACCACCGAAAAGAAGAAGCGGGATTTGGGTAACGTGGTAAGTAGTATTGTGGCATTAAATACCGAAATGCATCATGCCCTCTCAAATCCTAAGATTTCCGATGAAGAAAAGGTTCTCATCTTTAAATCAAGCATGAAAAAACACAAGAAATTGTTGAAACAATCAAAGAAACTTGACATTTAGCTTGCGTTTTTTGATGCCCAACTTTCATATCTTTGTATCATGCGTGGAGAAATAGATCTTTTTACTGAAGAGATTGCCTCATGGATCATCTCTAGAGTTAGTGGAAGATCGTCCTTTTGCTCATCAGACGCAATGATCTTGCCAAAACGATTTTCTTTTGCGCGCCGACACATCTCCTCAATATCAGACCCGCTATAATACCAACCATCTTCTGGTTTTGTTAATTCTGCGAGATGTTCGAAATTTATCTCTTCGCTTAAGACTAATTTTTTTGCTGTTAAATGAATTTTAAAAATCGCGGCTCTGGTTTCTTCATCTGGAGGCGGCACGTAGATTCGGTACGATACTCGCCCCGTACGTGCCAATGCGGGATGTAGAAGCTCGGGATCATTTGTTGCCATGAGAACAATAAAACCAGTTCCTGATTGAGCTCCGTCCATCTCTTGCTGGAACGTGCTCAGCGCTTGTCCCCCGACACCGGATGAATCGCTCGTTCGTGAAGGATCGGGAAGCAATTTGTCTATCTCATCAATAAATACAATGCTGGGAGCAAGTTTCGCACCGCATTGAAATATTTTTTTCACGGCTTTTGATGTTTCACCCACGTATTTATTATAAGTGGTTGCAGGACTTGCTATTAAAAGTTTCACGCCGAATTCGCCTGCAGTACACTTGACCAAATAGGTTTTTCCACATCCGGGTGGTCCCACGAGTAAAATTCCTTTTGTTGATTCAAGACCGTGCTCCTGCATTTTTTCGGGATATTTCAGGCTCCATTCAATTGCCCGATGTAAAATGTCCTTAATTTTCTTAAGCCCAGCAAGCTTTTCAAAGTTCAATTTATTATTTTCGGGATCGTATCTTTCACCAACAGAACCACAATCTACTTTTGAAAGATCTCCACCCTTAACCTTGATAGCTTCATTTTCTTCAAAAACGGTTCCATCTGCAATGGCTTGGGCACGCTTGATGTATTTTTCTGCAGTTGCCAACCAACTTGATAATTGTGGCGATTTTGGTGCAATTTTCGCCAATTGATTGAGCACCTCTGCTGCTTCAATGTAGATATTTTTAGCCAGCTCGTAGCTTCCCATTTTCTCCATCTGTTGCGCTTGCAGGTTTAACTCATTTGCCTTATTCAGGAACTTCATGATAGTTTCGTGGGACATTTTCTTCACGTTTCCTAATTATTGCTTTTTCAAATTATCTAGCCTGAAATTACGAGCTATAATATAAAAAATGAAACTAATATTTTTTTAGATCATGGAAATCAATTATCTTTCTACACGGGTAAAATTCGGCTAAACTATTCTAAAGCTTGCAGGAGAAACCATTTATTCGTGGTATTACTGTTTCCTGTTGAGAGTTTTTCTAAAATTTTACAAGCAATATGAATGATGAAAAGCGAAGAGGACTCGAAATTTTTTCCTTCCGAAAATCGTGCTAAATTAATATTTAGTTGATGGATAATAAAATATCATGATTCCTGCTTTTTTGGTGATTGAATGATATTAGTTGATGACGAAACCAGGGTTCTCGTTCAAAATATGACCGGACGACAAGGATCATTTCATACAAGAGTAATGAAGTCTTATGGCACGAAGATCGTGGCTGGAACATCAAAGTCTCAAGGTTCATCGGAATTTGACGGATTTCCTGTCTATATATCCGTCCAAGACGCTGTAAAAGAACACGAAATAGATGCATCGATCATTTTCGTTCCTGCTCGTTTTTGTAAGAGTGCCGTGATGGAAGCCATTCAAGCAAGAATTCCCCTCATCGTCATAATCACGGAAGGACTTCCAGTATACGATGAAATGGAATTCGTGCACGCTGCAGGAAAGAAGGGCTTGAGAATTATAGGTCCCAATACACCAGGAATCATTTCACCCGGTCACTCGAAATTAGGGATCATGCCTGAGAAATATTTTACTGAAGGCAACATTGGGATTTGTTCCCGATCGGGAACTCTTACCTACGAAGTTGCCCTCAATCTTGGAGATCACGGCATCTCTACGGCTGTAGGAATCGGGGGCGATCCAATCACGGGAATGACATATTCCGAGATTCTTCGGCTTTTCGAACAAGATGATAAAACAAAAGCCATTTTTTTGATTGGTGAAATAGGAGGTCGTCAAGAAGAGATGGCAGCAACGTGTATCAAGGAAGAAATCACGAAACCTGTATTTGCCTTTATTGCGGGTTCCTCTATCAATATAAGTGGAAAGAGATTCGGTCATGCTGGAGCATTAATCTCGGGGGATTTTGGCACGGCAACAAGTAAAAAGAAGGCACTTCAACAAGCAAGTGCAATAATTGTCGAACAGCCGTTTCTTGCAGGTGAAACGATTACTTCATATTTTGGAGGTCAGTAGATGGTTCGTCTATTTGAATATCAAGCAAAGAGATTTTTGAAGCAGGCAGGAATATCAATTCCAAAATCTGAATTGATACGCGACTTGCCTGAAAACCCCCCGCCCATTAAATTCCCCGCAATGTTAAAAGCTCAGGTGTTAACTGGAGGGCGCAAAAAAGCAGGTGGCGTGGTTGAAGTGGAAGATTTTTCTGACCTTCGACAACAGTATTTGACTCTTAAAGATAAAAAAATCCGTGGTTTTTCAATAGATTCATTTCTTTTGGAAGAAAAAATCCCATTTGATGTTGAATTTTATTTTTCAATTTTAATAGATCGGGATGAAAAACGCCCACTTTTGTTATTTAGCCAAGAAGGGGGGATTGATATTGAAGAAACCGCTCCTGAGCTAATTTATAAAAAACCATTACCCCCTGTAAGAAAACCTCTGGCTGAGCTCTTGACCGATCTTGAATTAAAGATTTCGCTTGAACACGAAATTATTTCTAAGCTTCGAGAATTCATTAATCAATGTTGGAATTTAGCTTGGGAATTGGATGCTGAACTCTTGGAAATCAATCCTCTCGTGATTGGTCCCGACAAGAATTTATTGGCTCTTGACGTTCACGTAAAACTCGATGAGAATGCACTTTTCAGGCATGGTGAATTTGAAGAAAACTTACGCAGGGAATTTACTGCTGACGAGTGGAGTGCACGAGAGAAAGGAATGGCACTCGTAGAACTTGAACAAAAAGAAGGTGTTGGAATCATCTGTAACGGAGCGGGTTTAGTAATGGCAACGATGGATGCCGTCAAGAAGCAAGGGGGAACACCCATTAATTTTCTTGACATTGGTGGTGGTGCTGATCGAACCCGGATCTTGCATGCTCTTAATTTAATTTCAAAGAATAAAAACGCAAAAATCATTCTCGTGAATATCTTTGGTGGCATAACGAGATGTGATGAAATTGCTCACGGAATCATTGAATTTAAGACTAAATCTTCTCGAGAGCTGCTCATCAGAATGATAGGAACTAACTTCGAAAAAGGCAAGGAAATGCTCGCAGAGAAAAACATCCCAAGCTTCCGAACAATGCCTGAAGTCCTTGAAGCATTAAAAACAAAAATTCGTGAAATAAATTTATAATAGATAATTATTTGTCAATTAATCCGCGTAAGACCTTAAGATTTCTGACATCCTCTGTCATTTCCTTATCTTTAGGTGTTTCTAAAACACCCGGATGATCTTTGAACCTCTTATCATTAAGTAATAGTTTAAAAGCATTCAGCCCAATTTTCCCCTGACCAATGTGTGCGTGCCGATCTTTTCGGGAGCCAATTGCGCCCATGGAATCATTTAGATGGAATGCAAGTAACTTATCCAGACCTATGATGCTGTCGAACTCTTCCCAAAGTGCCTCATAACGTTTTTCATTCCTAAAATCATGGCCACCAGCAAATGCATGACAGGTATCAAAACAAATTCCGAGCCGATCTGCTTCCGTGACTTTTTTAATGATTCCTTGTAATTCTTCGAATTTTCTTCCAATATTCGTGCCCTGACCCGCAACATTTTCAAGGAGAATCTTGACTTTTAGACCTTCCGTCCTTTCGTGAATGCCATTAATTGACTTCGCAATTCGATTCATGCCTTTTTGTATTCCGACTCCAAGATGAGATCCCGGGTGCAACACCACCCACGGTAATCCTATTTTCTCTGCTCGTTGAAGTTCGTCTATCATTCCGTCAAAGCTTTTCTTGTATTTTTCTTCATCAAGAGTCGCCAAATTAATTAAATACGATGCATGCACGAAGATCGGATGAATGGTTGTCTGGTTTTTCTTTGCCAAAAATTTTTCCCGCTCTTCCTCTGAAATTGGTTTTGATTTCCATGAACGATTGCTCTTCGTGAAAATCTGGATGGACTCACAATTTATTTGTTCTCCTCGTTCTATTGCTTTCCACAACCCGCCCGTGATCATCATGTGCGCGCCTAAACGCATCCATAAAACCTCTAATTCTTTTCCTTATTAATTTCTTAGAAAAATTATTAACTTTTTAAATCTCTCATCGTCATTATTTAAAATATCAAAATTAAGTTGATCTACGAATTCTGGCAGGTTTCGTTTCTCATATCTCCTCCCCTGATCTCTTTCTAGATTTCTGCTCAAAGCCACTGATGGTTTAAGACCCCTTAATCTATATTCCAAAGATTTACAAATCCATTCTTCTATTTCATCTTCAAAAATTAGGAGCTCCACTCTATCTCGTAAATCTCTAGGAACATGGTTTAATAGAATTCTTCTTTTATTTTCGGGATTCCCATCACCATCATGAATAACGATGGCTTTGACAAAGTCCCTTGTACTAAATTTGAAAGTGGTCGTTAATATTCTATCGAGTTTTTTATTGCAAGCAGCAGGAGCTCTATCTGCGTCAATGCGAACTTCTGTTGGTATTAAATCTTCTATTTTTAGTCTATTTATTAATTTTTTAAAAAATTCAATACCATAAGTATCTTCAACCAAGAATTTAAAGATTACCATACAGCCATCCTTCACTAAACGTTATCCCTGCATCTTGTAATTTCTTCCTAGCGGCTGTAGGATCTTTAATTCTTCTAAATTTTGTTTCTCCTGCCTTTTTTTCGGCAATGATTAAATCCTTCGGATCTGTCATGTCCACGACAACTGGAGAATGTGTTGTTACGATTGACATTGTATCTGCAGATTTAAACTCGTCTAAAATTTTCTCAAGAGCCTTCGGGTATAAAGAATTCTCAATTTCATCTACTATCAAAATCGATGATTTCAATTCTAATGCCGAGGAGATCGACAAAATTTTATAGATTCCATCGGCGATGCAAACTGGAGGTAATTCCAAGTCATTTTCAAGAATTTTAGCATAAACCCTTTGATCATCTGTTAATGAAAATTTCACTTCAATTTCGGGAAATAAACGCGATAAGATTCTCACAATCCCATCCGGGATCCCTCCTTCTTTAAGGTATAGGTTATATAAGACCGTATTTGTGGTGCTTCCATCCTCTAATAGCCATTCCTCCTTTTTAATAGGGACAAGTCTTTTTATCTCCGTGATATTTAGTTTTAAGACAAGAATTTTCGAGAAGAATTCAATTATCATATCTGTGACTTGTCTTAAAAGATAATATCCCCTTGTAGTGTGCTTTTTTCTATTGGGTGATTTTTTTATTGGAACATCAAAAACCATTATCACGTTTCTAAAATTTTTGGAATGCAGTTCAGGCTCTGAATTGAGAATATAAGATACAAATTTTTTTTGTGGTGTAATATCAAATAGAAATGGTGAAGATAACCTCGGCTTTAATGCTTCAAATAGGTCTCTTGATTGAATCCAAATGTTTTGCTCTCGGAATTGACTTGCATCCGAAAATTGTTCTCCACCTCGGAGTATAAATTCTCTTAAATCGTTTCTTTTTTTCATCAATCCATCTATCTCGTCCCATATTTTGTCAAAATATTCCTTTTCATAAACGAATTTCAAGCGATTGTTTTCGAATGTTAACTTGAAAAAGCCCTTTATTTCAAGTTTCTCCTTTAATATTCTAAATTGTCCACCAATTCCCGTAAAAGTTGTCTGAAAAATAATGTCGTAGGATTTTTCTTTGGTTTTCAAATTGAAAAATAACTTCACGGAAATATTTTCTTCTTCCTTCTTGTTCCAAACGGCATTTTGATAACCCCACCAATATCTAAATGGATTCATGTTTTTTTCGGTATAGATTTTCCTCAAAAGTAGAAATAAGTCAACGAGATTTGTCTTACCAGAGGAGTTTGCACCGATTAAAACGTTAAATTTTCCCAGTTTAATTTGGCAATCTCGAAGGCTTTTAAAATTCATTACATGAATCTTTTTTAATTTTAACATGATGGTTCACTTTTAGAGGAATTTTTAAAAAAATTTAGAACATCATTTCGAATATTTATTGCTTTTTGATAATAAGATTTGCTTTGCAAAAACTAAAAAAGAAGACTCTTGAAAATCAATATACAAATTCAAGTTATTTTGAGATTTTTTAAATGATTATTTCCGGTGAGGAAGAGAATGGCGGAAAAGTTATCCAAGGATGAAATCAGGAAATTACCTTTCATGAATGCTGATCTTGACATCGAGGAACGTGTTGAGGATCTTTTAAATAGATTAACACTTGAAGAAAAGTTCAGGCTTTGTTCGGGAAAGCGTTTATCATTTTTTAGCACGAAAAAAATAAAGCGATTGGGCATAAGACAATTTATCATGACGGATGGTCCAAATGGTGTAGGTGCTCTTGGCACGTATTTCATAAAGAGAACAACGTATTTTCCTGTGGCTATATGTCGTGGAGCGACATGGAATTTGGACCTTTCTGAAAAGTTTGGCATCGCCATTGCAAAAGAAGTCAGGGCGTGCAAGCGATCAATGCTCTTGGCTCCCGGGGTAAATATCCAAAGAACTCCCCTTTGTGGACGTAATTTTGAATATCAGACCGAGGATCCGTATTTGAATAAAAAAACTGCTGTTGCCGTTGTTAAAGGTGTCCAAAGTCAAAGAATCGCAGCATGTGTAAAGCATTTCGTGGCGAATAATCAAGATACGAGAAGATTTATCGTGAGTTCAGAAGTGGGTGAACGCGCCCTTCAAGAAATTTATTTACCTGCATTTGAAGCCACGGTTCGGGAAGCGGATGCTTGGTCATTTATGGCATGCTACAACAGGGTTAATGGCACATATGGGTGTGAACATGAAAATCTCTTGATTGATCGCTTAAGAAACGAGTGGGGATTTCGTGGTTTTGTTGTTTCCGATTGGTTTGCCACGAGAAATACTACTAGCACTGAAAATTGCATGAATGCAGGTTTATCTCTTGAAATGCCGTGGCCGATTAAGTATCGAAAAGGTCGGTTAAGAAAAGCATTCGAGTCAGGTAAGTTTACTGAAGAAACACTTGACGAGAACGTGCGCAGGCTTTTGAGAGTGATGTTTTTAACAGGTCATTTTGATCCGAAGGAAAAGATCCCGCCCTGCAGTCGTAACACGCCCGAGCATCATGCCATCGCACGAAAAATTGCAGAAGAAGGCATCGTTCTTCTTAAAAATGAAGGTGATTTGCTACCAATAAATCTTGATGAAATTAATTCCATTGCAGTATTAGGACCGAATGCTAAAAAGAAACACGCCTTTGGTGGTGGAAGCTCAATGATTCGGGCTGCCCACGAGATCACGCCATATAAGGGAATTAAAGAAAAATGTAAGGTAAAAAAGGTGGAAGTCATTAAATCTGCTGCCGAAGCAGATGTTGCAATTGTTGTTGTTGGCTTGAATCATAAATTGGGTAATGATTCTGAGGGTAAAGATCGAAAAAAGTTTGAACTTCCTGATAAACAAATTGCGTTGATTAATGAAGTAGCAGAACAAAATCCGAAGACTATCGTTGTTTTGGTATCTGGTAGTCCTGTTGCAATGGACGGATGGATCAACGGCGTTCCCGCAATTATAGAGGCTTGGTATGCGGGAATGGAAGGAGGTCGTGCATTAGCAGACATTATCTTTGGAGAAGTCAGTCCATCGGGAAAGCTTCCAATAACGTTTCCTAAAAAACTATCGGACTCTCCTGCGCACAAATCTGTCAGAACATTTCCAGGGAAAGATAAAGTATATTACGAAGAGGGAATCTTCGTTGGTTATCGTCATTTCGATACAAATGATATCGAGCCTCTTTTTCCGTTTGGACACGGTCTTTCATACACCACGTTCAAGTACGATAACTTGAAGCTTAGCAGTTCAAGCATTTCCTCTGGGGATACTCTGGAAATATCCGTCGAAATAACAAACTCTGGCGGGATGGAAGGAAAAGAAGTGGTTCAACTTTACGTGAAAGATGTTGAATCGAGTGTCGAACGCCCCTTGAAGGAACTTAAAGGTTTTGAGAAGATTAATTTAGAGCCAGGCGAAAAGAGTGTCGTGACTTTCAAACTCGACAAGCAAGATCTCTCGTTTTATGATGAAAAAGAAGGATGCTGGAAAGCTGAAAAGGGTTTATTTAAAATTCTCGTGGGAAGCTCCTCAAGAGACATTCGAGTAGAATCAGAATTCGAATACCTCGGCTGATCTTACTCTTTTTTTCTTTTTTTCACGAATCCAGATTTTTACCTTCGGCGATTTTAATCAATTCGACTAAAGGCTTGAAAATAACCTCTTGCTTGCAAAACGTCTTTAGGTACTTTGCGGCTTTTGCAGAATTTGTTGCAGTGATTCGAAAATTCATTTTTTCGATTGGTGCTACAACCATGCAACAATCCGAATAGACATGAACTCCTGTCGTTTCGAGTCTCTCTTTTAAACCTATTTCTTCTGCTTGCTCCTTGAAAATACTTGCGGTATTTATCCAAAACGGAATTTTCATCCTTTTTCCTTTCAATAATGGTTCAAGTGCTTTTAAATCATCAAGATTAAAATGCGGACAGCCAACCGCTATTAGATCTGGAAGATCGCTGGTGGTGTTTAATTCGTCATATACTTCCTTTAATTCGCGTGTGGTAAAATTGATGACCCTGAGATCATCGGGCATTTCAGGAGGGTCATGAATGCCCTTCACGTAAAATAATGGAATGGCTCCTGATGCCGCACCTGCAGCAGCAATGGCTTTCAATTCTCGATGATTTGGCGTGATTCCTTCGTAAACTGGAATCGTGCTGAATTTTCCCACGTAATAACCAAGTGCTCCATGATCGCTTTCTGTTTTCAAGGAACATTCAACCCGGACACGAGTATCTGGTTTTCTGTTTTCAATGAGATGCATTCCATACTCAATTGTAAATCCAGTTAAAGCGGCGATTAACCCCTTTATTGGGTTTTCACGATTCGTGTAACATCCCCTCACGGAATTGACAAATGAAACTGCCGAACTCTCCCCAAAGGCCAAATGAGACCCACTTTTTAATGGAATGATGTCGTATGGAATACAAGATACGGTCAGCGATGCTCCAATTTGTTTGAATATTTCGATTATTTCAAGTTGTTTTTCAGCAAATTCGTGCGGAATGCCTTGTGATTTCCATTCCTTGAGGTCCATGCCTGCGGGATTTAATGTTGTTGGAACTTTAACCGTGAGTTTTTTTTCGGCAAAAAACCGCAACATTTTCAGTCCTGCATCTCCAATGGTCTTGTAGGAAACACCTGAGATTTGGACAGCATCCACGTGTATGAATCCTTTCGCACCCACGATTTTAGCCTCTGACACGAGTATTCTCGCTAGAAAATCTGGAATGTTTTCAATTTTTTTCAATTCACTTTCAGGCAGGTCAACTTGCATCATTCCCTCGATTTCTATCGGAATCCCTGCCAAAATACAACCCGCAATCACGTTTGAATCAGGCTTGCCCAAAATGATCTTCTTTGGCGCCACGCCATTTTCCTTTAATTCTAAAAGAGTCATGACTCCAACTGTCGAACCCGTGCTAGCCTCAAATCTAAACTCTTTATTTGCTATGTTTTGACCCGTAATGTCAAGACCAACTTGCGTGATTTCTCCTGTTTCCCTATTTATTCCATCTAGTAGGGAAACGCTACATTTTGTGAATATCCTTTCGACTATCATGTTCACTTCCATCTGTCGTATTCGGCTTGATTTAGCACGTTTTCTTCAAGTTCTTCAAAAGAAATCATCAAGAATCTAAATAAAGTGTTTTGATTTGAGCGAAACTGAAAATATCTCCATATGGGAGCGACACCTACCGTAGACACGAAGATGGCTACAAAGAATAGAAAATAAAAAGAGTTTCTAATGGTCTCATTTAATTCGAAGCCGGTGATGATTCCCTTTGAATATAGGTAGCATGGTATTGAAAATCCTCCGATTGCAACAAGAAGCAAAAGCACCCACGTAATTGCCGATATATAAATCAAGATTTCCTGTGTTTTTTTTTCCACTTCGTAAGTTATCTTCGTGTCCTCTTTGCCGATTGCTTCAAACAAAAGTCCTGCATGGACAATTGAAGTCGGAAATGATGAAGAGGCAATCTTGTCAATTAAAATGGAATGGTCATCAATGTTTTTCAGGTTTAAGGAAGGGTCTGAATTAATTACGGCAACAACATGGGTTATGCAAGTTTTTTTAGGAACGTGGAAAATTCGTTCTCTAATCTCCATCGGCTCCTATATCTTTAAAAAATGTTGATGGTACCGGGATTTTACCTTTTTCGAATTTCATGTGATCTTGATCTTTCGGTTTGCGCGCATCGATTATAATTTTCGTTCCAATATCGCCTTCTGTCCTGGGATCCAGTGAAGACCCTTTTATCCCTTCCAATATGATGGGATTTTGTTTCGTGAATTTTGAATTAAGGATGATGGCTTGTTCAACTTCCGTGGCATTTGTCAAATCCACATCGTCATCCAATATGACCATTTTTTTTAATGAATAATGACCCTTCAAGACTGCTTTAATGAATTCATCCATGTCGAATTTAAGATCTGGTGAAATACCGAGTAGACAAGTAAGCCAACCAAAACCTCCCGGAGGAAGATAAATTTTCGTAGGTTTCACTCCAAATTTTACGAGTTGTTCATAAATGAAAGGTAGTCGAGGGAGTCCCATCAAATGAATGTGGTCATTCGATGCGGGCAAGAGTGCATGATAAATAAAGTCCGGTTTTGCTCGTATTTCCTCTATTTCTATTACTGGTTCTTTCCTTATAATATCATATTTACCTGTTATGTCTAAAAACGGTCCTTCGTCGTGAACTTGGTCTTTCAATATCTTTCCGCGAATGATGATTTCTGATTCTGGTAGTCCATCGTATACCGCCAATTCTCCTCCATTCAATGCGGCTGCGAATTCCAATTCATATTCATCTGCTGCAAGAGATGTTGCTGCAGCAATCTGAACGGCTGGTGGGATTCCCATGCATATTGAAATTGGAAGATCTTCCCCGTGTTCCATGGCATCATTATAAATTTCGTATAAATGGCGATGAACCAATCTCAACGTCAAATGATTTTCATCAATCCGGAGGATGCGATGAACTGAAGCGTTACGTCGTTGGTTTCGTTCAACAATGACTGCGCCACTTGTAATATATGGTCCCGCATCTTTTTCATAATGGGTTAAAATGGGGATGTCTGAAAGTTTAATTTTTTTAAGAGTGGGAGATAAACCATGTTCCACTAAAATCCCTTTATTTTTTCTTGCGGCAATGAATGTGGGGATCCATTGTGAAAATTTGTTTAACCCAATGCCTTTCAAGAGAAAATCAGGTCTGGAGTATAGATTTCCCACGATTCTTTGATGCGTGAAGGATACCGGCACGCCTTCAAATTTTTTTAATATTGCAGCGATTTCAAATCTTGTTTTAAAACTGGTTTCAAAAGTCTTGAATTCTAGGTTGGAAAGGAAATCACGAAAATTCATTGCAAACACTCACGGCTCGATCATTGTCCCTATACTTGTATCGCCCTTTAAGGCTTTCTCAATATTTCCAGGGACATTTCCATTAATTATTTGGGCTTTAAAGATTTTCTTAAGCTTAAAGAACTCCAAGACCTTTCCTGCCATTCCCCCCGTGACATCAGTGGCACTTGATCCTTTCAAGACCTTAATCAAGTTCTGTTGAGTAAGGGATGTAATTCTCTTAATTACCTGATTGTCCGGACCCAAAACACCATCAACGTTTGTAGCAGATATAATTTTTGCGGGTGCTAAATGGTTCGCAAAATAAACGATTAACTGGTCACCTGAAAGAATCGAGCAGTTTTGGTGCTTATCATAAGCAGGTACTCCGTATAGTACTGGAACAAGCGAAAGATCAAGGAAAGATTCAAGTACTGGTAAATAAACCTCCACCAATTCTTTTTTATCCATCATGGCAACCGTCGATGGCTGGAATGGGATGGTCGGTAACCCTTTTTCGAGAAAAAAATCACAAATAGCCACGTTTAATTGATTTTGTAATTTTTGAGTTTTGGCAAACGCCAGAATGTCTTCCTGCGTTTTTACTCCATTTGCAATACCCGTGGCGTGCACGATTGGATGACCATATGATCCCGCGCCGTGGATGAGCAAAAGATCATATTTCTTTGAATCCCAACCTTTTTTTACCTCAGTTACGATGCGTTTAACGTTTTCTGCATTGATCTGCGGCTCTGAAGCATCTTTTTTCGTGATGAGAGAGCCACCCAACTTTAAAAGTATTAATTCTTTCATTAAGTAGTTTGTCTTGAAAGAAGTACATAAATAAGTAGGTTAGGGAAATAAAATATAATTCAAGGAATTCTCCTGCCTAAACGAAATTTCTTGTCGATTAACGAATTAGGGATTTTCATGGCTAAAATTTTTATCTTTGAGTTTTTTAGTGGCGGTGGTTTATCAGACCGGGAAATTTCCAACTCTTTATTGGGTGAAGGGTTCGCGATGTTATCTGCAGCCATTGAAGAATTTTCCCACTTACCTGAAGTCGAAATAATGACCACTATTGATTATCGCATCTTTGAGTTCAAACATCTCTTGAAAGCCAAATGGGTTATCCGAATCGATGCTCGGGATAGTTTCATTTCTATTCTAGAATCTATAATAAATCCAACATTTGATGGGTTCTTAATCATTGCACCGGAAACGGGTGGGATTCTTTATAATTTAACTAAAATGTTGGAAGAAAAAGGCGTTCGGAATCTAGGATGTAGGGCTGATGCCGTACAGATAACCACGAACAAATTCAAGACTCTTAAACTCGTAGAATTGTTTGGTGTGACGATCCCTCAAACCATTGCGATATCCACTGAAAACCCTCCTGAGAAAATCTACTCAAAAGCAAGAGACCTCGGCACTCCTTTCGTGATAAAACCATTAGATGGCGTTTCGGGTGCAGGACTGAAACTTGTAAATGATCTTGAAGATTTGAAAAAAGGGCTTCAGACAATTAGGGAAGAAAGCCCTGAACCGTGGCTTCTCGCTCAAGAATACGTGAAAGGAATAAACGTGAGCTCGAGTTTCATCGTGCGGAAGGAAAAAATATATCCTCTAACACTTAATTTTCAGGACATAAATCTCGAAGAACCTGATACTGAATATCAAGGCGGATACGTGCCATTTGAACATGAAATGAAAGAAGAAATAATGGCTCTCTCCATTAAGCTCCTAAAAAGAATTCCCGGCTTGCAAAACTATGTCGGGATCGATTATGTTATCGGAGAAAATGCCATTTATTTCATGGAAATTAATCCGCGTTTGACCACCTCCTTTATTGGAATTTCAAAAGTTGCAACGTTTGACATGTCCAAATTCATTTTTCACAAAAATTTTACCGAGCTGGAAGCAATTCCTCTGGATTTTTACGGCACCGCATATTTTTCCAAGGTAAAATTAAAAATTCCAACGTGGGAAATAACGCATCTTTATCTAATGAGCCAAAATCAGCCAGAAGTCATTGCTCCTCCATTTCAAATAGAAGATTCAAATGAAAATAATGCCATAGCTCTCATTGTAACTACTGGAATGGATTTGCACGATGCAAAAAAGAGATTTTATGAAATAAAAAATGACTTGGTTTCCTTTTTTCACATATCTTGAGGTGATAATGACGCAAGTAATGGGTTGGGATGTTGGGGGTGTAAACATCAAGGCAACTTTATTATCTACTACGGTTGAAGGAATCAAAGCAAAAAATAGCTTGAATTTTTATCCATTTTGGACGAGTGATCTTTCCAAGCTTGGCAATATTTTAAAAGCAATCCACGACGACCTGAATCCATCGCATGATCTCGTGCCGATGGCAATCACCATTACTGCTGAGTTGTCTGATGCCTTCCAGACAAAACGTGAAGGTCTATCGCTGATCATTTCGTGTTTTAAAAGGACTTTCCCGAAACATCCCCTGTATTTTTTAAATATCCGGGGTGAATTCATTCCTGCGAACAAAATCCAAAAAGAAGATATCTTGCAATTTGCAGCAACGAATTGGATAGCAACGGCACTGATTGTCGGCGAGAAATACCCTAACTCACTCTTAATAGACATTGGAAGCACCACTACTGATATCATACCGATAATGGATGGAAGACCTGCGACTCGGGGATTATCCGATCTGGATCGCTTGATTTCACGTGAGTTGATTTATACGGGTGTTTTACGGGCTACTATTCCTTCCATTTTACACGAGCTGACAATTCGAGGACAAAAATGTCTAATATCCTTCGAAAAATTTGCCTTGGTTGCTGATGTTCACCTCACGTTAGGACATATCGGTAAAAAGCAATATACTTGTAATACCGCTGACGAACGGGGTAAATCTCGAGAAGAAGCATTAGCTCGTCTAGCCCGGATTGTCTGTGCCGACATTGAAATGCTTCCTGAAGATGAGATCATTTCCATTGCCACGCAGATCTACGAAGCACAAGTTCAAATCGTTAAAAATGGAATAAAAAACGTAATTCAAGAGAATTCCGCTCTAGTTTGGAAAGAAACACCCGTAATTATCGCAGGTCTTGGGAAGTTTTTGGCAAGAGAAGCTTTAAACCTTTTAGACATAAAAAATATCATTGACATTGATTTCATGATTGGAGCGGGCAATTCTATCATCGCCCCTGCAAGTTGCATTGCCCAATTGTTAACTCGAAATTTAGGTGAATAATCATGGATGCCGTAATAAAAATTGGTGGAAGTCTGATTTCAGAACCCGATATTTTGCGACCGTTATTAAATGAAATAACTTCATTGATTCATGATTTTACTCTCTTGCTCATCCCTGGAGGAGGAGCTCTTGCTGATCAGGTTCGACTTTTAGACAGGCAGTATGAACTTTCAAGTCAGGCTGCACATCACATGGCTTTACTGGCTGAAGACATTAATGCTTTCCTCATTCAAGATCTAATGGAAAATGCTATTGTCATCGATCGACTGGATGATGAAAGCATAAATTCCGATGTCCCAATCATACTCCAACCGGCAAGGGAAGTAATGACGAGCAAAATCTTGCCAAGCTCTTGGGATGTTACCAGTGATTCTGTTGCGGCTTGGATCGCAAAAAAGGTCAAGGCAAATCACCTGATATTAGTGAAAGACGTTGACGGTCTGTTCGAACATGACCCAAAAACACATGCGAATCCTTCATTTGTATTAGAGATCACCATAAGCGATTTAGAAAAATGGGAGGGTCCATCTTGTGTCGATAAATGGCTTCCAAAAATTTTAACCGTTCCCTGCCACGTGGTGAATGGTAAAAATCCCGAACGTATCCGTACCATTCTATTAAAAGAACCAACAAGAGAAACATTGATTTTGCCTCGCAAGACGAAGACTTGATTTTTCTCAAATTCCGGTTTTTTGTGGCAGATCTTTTTTTTTAGCAACAACCATTTAAAGCTTGAAAATAATATTTTTTTCAATATTTTTTCACAAATTATTGCTAAAAGTTAATTATTATCCGTCATCTTCATTGAATGAGTCTCATAAGGAGTAGATATGGTTGGAAGAAAAATCACTAAATTTTGGAGATGCAATTGAAGGAAATAACTTCGAGTTGCTTAAAAAAAGTCTAATTGAGTTTCGAGAGATCGCAAAGGTCGTAGAAAAAGATTTTGCAGGTGTTCGACTACGTTCTCCAGATCTCCTCCAGAAAAAAGAAATTCAAGACCAAATCAACCGCGTTATTGAAAAAATTCAAGAAGATCTTGACATTGTAGAAAACGGGATGCCAAAACTAAAAATATGGTTCATGATTCGAAGACAGGCACTGAACTCCATACAAAATCTCGGGGAAAGCATTGAACAGGCAGTAAAATGTAAGACTGAAGATGAAATAATCGATGCTCTTCGCATGTTTGCATTAGCAGCGCAAGAGGATTTTAGCCATCAATTGGTTCGGCTTCAAGAAATTTGGTCAAAGGATGTTTTTAATATCATGCAAGCCATGAAACGATGCGTGTCCATCATGCAAGTTGTCCAAGAGAAAATCGATCGCTACAAGGAGGAAATTCACATGACCACCGACCTTTCAAATGATATCGAACGGGCTCTTAAATTCATTATTAGCAAAAATTTTGATGCTTTCACTCAACTCGAAGAAAAACTGCGGACTGAATTTGTTAAAGGGGAATGAATCCTTCTAACAATCATGATTGAAATGAGGACTGGATAATGCTCGTATTCACATTGTATGAGATTAATGAATTCGTTAGCTTCCTACCATACAGGATTCATCGCGAAATCTTTTATGATTTCACACGTGCAAATTTTGATGGTCTTTCTGTTGGACTCGCATTTCTTGCAAAAATTGACCTGAATGTTGTATTGGTTCAAACAGTCTTAAATTTTCCCGGGATTCAAGATAAAGATGCAATTTTAAAAAAAATTAGAGAGACTGATTTCGGAGAACTAGATCTTGAAGTGAAATTCGTTCATGGCTCAATTAAAGAAATTTACATGTCTATTTCCTAGAATCTGGTGTTTCGATGAGAAAACGTTTCATTACACAAATCGGCATGGGCGTGGATCAACACGGACATGAATCTAATGTTACTAAAGCAGCGATAAAAGCCATCAAAAATGCAATCTCAAATAATTGCCTACAAGGATTACGCGAAATTGGTGGAATGACTAATCCAACTCAAATGATCGTTGAGGTGCGCATTGCTGCCCCGTATCCTGAAAATATCAATAGAAGTAAAGTTCTACGTGCGATTCCCTTTGGAAGAAAGGAATTAATCGTTGAAAAAGGTGGAATGATTGCCTACGGCATAGAAATTCCTGAATTAGGCGATGTGAATCAAGAAATACTCGTTGTCAATGCCGCAGTTACCGTATATCTCGACCTGTAATGATAAAGAGCGTGAAATTATTTAATGTCGCAGACTTTCCGAAATTTCCTTAATAAAATATACGAATCCACGCATTTTGATCGGCTTCAGATGGAAGAGCTTTTGAAAACGGAAATTATCATTCGGGATAAATTATTTGATTTATTTTTGGCTAAAGCTAACAGCTTCTGGAACAAATGGGCAAAAAAAACCGCTCAACCAAAAGAAAGAATTGGTGATTTTTTTCTACAATACGGACCCGTTTTGATCAAAGAATATCTCACGACGAATTTTCCATTTGCTGCCAACCGAATTTTCATCAATGTCCAAAAAGGCGGGACCGAATTCGATATCATATTTTTCTTTATTTACCGATTCAACAAATCAGAACTCGAAGCCATGAAAGAAATAGCTGAAAAAGATACTGAAACGCTCTCGTCCCCACTTATAGCAACGAGAATCTTTGCAGAGGCACTTCTATCATTTAATACGATCATTTCCGAAACCGTGGGCTACAAATATGTTATGATGCTTAATGAAGTGAAGTTTCTCAGGAAAAAAGGGTATGAAAATGAAATTGTTTACATGGAACTCCATGCACGTCCACACGATTGAAATTCGTCCGCATCATTCAAGTCTGGGAATTGAGTCGAGAAATTTCCCTATGATGTTAACAAATTTGGTAATCTGAGTTCGGAAAGTATTAATCTTGTGGATGAGCTGGGCTTTCTCCCGCTTTGTTTCTTCATCTATATCTTTTAGAAAGCTATTTTGCACGTCTTCTATTTCTCTGAGTGCTTTATTGATATTAAACTCCATGACACGTGAAATTAAGTTCCGCAACCAATTTTTTTCAATTTGGAAGTAGGTCTTGCGGTCGTTTTTCTTTTTGATAATCTTGATAACACCATATCTACCCATGTCTCGAAGGACAATAGAAAGTGCCGATGCGCCATATCCGCAGGAATCTCGCAAGTATTCTAAAGACAGAGGTTCATTCGAAACCCATAACACGCCAATTAATCGTGCTTGAAGCTGTTCAAATCCGAGACTCCAAATTAGGTTTTCGATTATTTCAATGAGTTGTGTTTCTAAATCTGAATTTTTCTTGTTCATTCTCTTCACATCAAGAGAAAAACTTTGTAATAAATCATCTATTCCATGTAGAGATTATCCATTCTTTTAAATCCACCGATTCAGATTTTGTCTTTTTACGAGAATTTCAGGAAATGAAAATGGCTTAATAACAGTGAAATACCACGAAATGAAGTTTTAAGCTAAAAGATTTGTTTAAAACTTGAAATTCGATTTATTATAATAAATCGAAACGTTTGCACGAAGATCTTCATCCATAAATATAAAATTGCAAATCATGTTAGATTTATATAAAATTTTTATAACTTTAATTATAATTTGTTGTAGTTAACTTGTAAAATGGTGAGATTGATGGTTCTAGATATTATTGGAGCGACAAGCATCATCTGTTCGACTGTTGGATTGATCATGTTTATTTTGGCTAATATTATCGTATACAAGATTTTACAGTTGTTTCCAAAGGCGCGGATGCGCAGGGATTGGTTAATCATATTTATACTGATTGCATTTTTTTCAATGGGATATGTGGTAAATATCGTAAGTGTAGCATTGAATTTAATCATGGTAGAACTCATCATGCAGGCACTTGTTTACCTTTTCGGAGCAATCTTTGTATTTATTATTATTCAGTTGAGTTATAAAACATATAAAATCATTTTAGAAGCAGCTGAATCTGAATCGAATTAATCTGTGAGAAAGCATACATGTAATAGATGAGCTTTGGGTAATAACCGAAGCCGGAGTTACGGTATATAATCAGACCATTGAAGAGAGATTGGATGCCGATTTATTTGGTGGAATGATTTCTTCTCTAAATAGTTTCATAAAACATTTAGGTGAAAAAGAATTCAAGCACATTAATATGGACACTTCCCAGATCTTTATTGAACGTTGCGAAAAGACGAAATTGTTTTTTATTGCTCGTTCTAACAGAAAAAGAGAATTTTTCAATTCCTTTGATTTTAGGAACTAGCCAACACCACCTTTAAACTTTTCGACATGAATTGATCTGCTAGAGAGGGAAGCAGGCTCCCGCCCAAGGGCAGCCGGTGATCGTCGAAATCCAGCCAATAACTCGTCAGAATAGAGCTCTGGATGCGAGAGGCTAAAAACATCAGGCGACCAAGCGGATATCTTCCAGAATCGTCGATCTCTTAGCTTGAATTTCTTTTGTGAAGATGTGAGATATTTAGTTGATTGGTTTGATTTGGTTCTATAAATGAGATAACGTCAGTAGGTGGATCATTAATCGGTGAACCATACTCATCTTGAGTCGAATTGGTCCAATCATTTACCCGTAAACACTCTGTAAAAATGCTAATTGGTGTCAAAATGATTGAAATAAATAATATAATAAGTAAAACTTTCTTTAGAATACGAATTTTCAATCTTTTCATCTCCCTTATTCTAAAAAAAGTGAAGATCGAAATCAATAAAAGTTTATTAGATACAAATTAATAAATTTATCCAATATGGTAAGTAAAAATAATATCACCAGTACACTTTCCTTTAGGCAAAAGATTCTCCAATTCCTTAACGGCGAGAATGCAGAAATAAGCATTAGCGAAGAACAGAAAAAAATTCAATTTAAATGTAATTTGGCACTCTGCAGAAAATATGGTAAAGGAAGTATTTTGCTTCAAGAATTGGAGGGAAAAAAAACTCAATTGTTACAAAAGCCTTTTTGGAATAAAATCCTTATGGGACTATACATGGCATTAATACCTATTGGAATCATTTTTGGTATCACGTCCTTCCCCTTACTCATTGCATATCTACTTCGATCAATATCATTACTGACAATAATTCCTTGGTTTGTCATTATTCCATTTCAAATCTTGATAATGAGCGGAATACTTTACATTTTTTTAGCACCGATATTAATTAATATCATTCCATTTTTGGATTTTAAGGCAAAAAAGAAGTTTTTTCGCCGAATGAATAAATATTTAAGAAAAAATATAGATAATAAATCATATTATACTAATTTAAAGGTACTTCCAATGGAAAAAAAGGGAGTTAGTGAGATTCTTACCAAATTTTTTGAAGAGGAGAATACTAGAGTAGAAATTACGGAAACAGAAAATGGGAATATTAATTATAAATACAATTTAAATCGCCTCGAAGGAATAATAACTATTTCCGATACAAAAAACGAAAAAAGACGATTTCAAGTCCATTTCACCAAGGAAAAATTCGTATTTTATGGATTAGTAATTTTTTTAATTTATGGAATAACCTTCGGCATTACTTTTATTTTCATGGTTCCGAAGTATGAAAGTAGCTATCCATGGTTTTTATTTTTTATGTCATATTCATATATACTTAACATCTGGGGTTTAATTATCATTATTTATCTTTTTCTCTTTCCCTTTTGGGGCATTTGGACTAATATAGTGCATTTCAAGAATCAAAGAGCATTTCAACGAAAATTATTAAAATTATTGGATAAAAAATGACCTTTAAGAAATTTATTTTCAATAGATTTTTCTATCAAAAAGTATTATGTAAATAAGCAATATATAGAAGAGTAAGAGAAGAATGATTAAGCAAAAAACAAATTTCTATATTGGAGTACTTTTTATATTTTCTATATTATTACAGAATTGTATTTTTTTAATTTCTTTTGGGAGAAATTTATGCCAAGAACCAATTATTTACTCTAATGAGATTTCAAATTATATCTGCTTATTTCAAATCCAAGGTTTAAATATTGGTACTAATTTGGGATATGAATTCTCTGCCAATGGCGATTATAATGGGGATTTGATTACAGACTTATTAATAACAGATCTACTAGAGAAAAAAATATTATTGTACGACGGCGCAACGATATTAAATGAAAGAAGAAATGTTATAATCCAAGATGCAAGTGCAAGTACATCATTTGGTCGCACAATCGAATTTATAGGAGATATAAACAATGATACCTATTGTGATTTCATTGTTTCAGACATAGAGTATAATTCAGGAAGTGGTAGAATCTATTTATTTTTCGGGAATGAAACAAGTTTATTTAATTCTAATGATAATGTAACTATTGATGGGGAAGAAGTTGGAGCATATTTTGGTTCTTCCGTTTCTTCTGCTGGAGATATTAATACTGATGGGTTCAATGACTTCATCATCAGTGCTCCCTGTTCTACTGTTGGAAGTTACTCAGAAGCCGGGAAAGCGTTTGTTTTTTTTGGAAATTCCTCAGGTTTTTTGCATCGAACCTTCCTTGACGAAGAAATTTAAAGAAAAAATCTTGGAGATGATACTCAACCTCCTGAAAAAAAGCACTCGTATGCGCATAGAATGAAATGTTGCAG
>JALGVI010000123.1 GCA_029838215.1 Candidatus Helarchaeota archaeon
ATTCCATCTCGGATTGAATCTGGAGACGGACATCCTAAATTCAGGTCAAAACCATCAAACTCATATGAATTCAACCGATCCATTACCATCGACAGGATCTTGGGATCTTTTCCAATGAGTTGAATGATAATGGGATGTTCTTCCTCATGAATCTCCAACTCGGGCTCAAATTTTTTAAAATTATTTATCAGCGCATTGATGTTAAATTTTTGAGTAAAAACCGCCGATGCCTGGCTACGACGACACAGGATGCGAAAAGCTTGATCACTGAATTCCATCATTGGTGCAAGTATGGTTTTGTTAACAAAATAGATGTTATTTATCCTCATTTTCTTGATCCTGCTTTTCGCTTGAAACCATTGTTTCAAGTTTTGGGAGAAAATATAGAATTAAAGAGCCTATTATCAATCCGATGCTAATAATGGGACCAATCAGATAGATGGCGATAGAAAAAGGAAGAATCAAAGTCAAGAATGCAAAATTTGGTAAAGCAAAGAGGATGACTTTTTTATCAACCATTTCCCAAACTCCAATCCATTTGTGATAAATTCCCAACTATCAAGACAATATTGGTTTCCTTTGCTCCGACAGGCTTAAAACATGGATTATCAATCAAGACTTGTCGGCGAATATAATACCTGCGATAAAAAAACCTTATATATATTTTTTTGAAGGAATACTCACTTCACATTTTTTATCGGATTAAAAGACAAATTTATATCGCTTCAAATTGGAGGATTTGAGATCGATACTCCAGTGTTGAAGTCAAAAAAATGAACTTTTTCAGGAATAGTGATAAAAATGGGAAAACTTGACGGAAAAGTCGCCATTGTCGCTTATGCTGGAGGTGGCATCGGTAAAGCCATTGCTGAAGCCCTTGCTGCTGAAGGTGCCAAAGTCATCGTGCATGATGACGATGCCGCAAAACTTGATGGCGTCCCTGGCGAAAAAGTAATTGGCGATTTGCGAAAGAAAGAAGATGCTGATAAATTAATCGAAGCCGCTGGTGGAAAAATCGATATCCTGGTCAACAACGAAGATCATGTTGTTGGTGGCAAGATTGTTGATCTCACGACTGAACAATTCCAAGAATCATGCGATTATAACTTGAGAACCATCTGGCACACGCTGGCTGCATTATATCCAAAGATGAAAGCTCAAAATGGTAACGTGAGCATCATTAATATCGGAGCCATTGCTGGAGCCGCAGGCGTTCCAAAGTATGTTGATTATTCTGCGGTGAAATCCGGTCTTTTTGGACTTACAAAAACGGTCGCAAAAGAATGGGCTCGATTCGGCACAGCACGCATTAACACGATCCTTGTCGGGAACGTGAAGTTCCCCGAAGGTTATGCAAAACAAGGTATTGGAAAGAAGACCAACAAAGCCTTGTCCCTCAATAATCCATTTGCCAAGGTTGCTGTAAAACCCCAAGACATAGCCAATATCGCAGTCTTTTTAGCATCAGATGCGTCTGTTGCCATTAATGGCGAAATGGTTAATGCTGGTGGAGGTATCTACACAGTATCAGGAGAGTGAGTTATTATGGTAGACATGTTAAAAGGAGAAAAAGCCATCATTACGGGTTCTGCCCAAGGTATTGGTAAAGCTATTGCCATGAAATTTGCCTCTGAAGGCGCCGATGTCATGATCGTTGACCTTGATGCCGATAAAGCTGCTGAAACCAAGAAAGAAATCAATGATAAATATCCAAACGTGAAAGTTGCTGTCGTTGCAGGGCGAGATACAGGAGACATTACTAAATGGGGAAATTGTGAGAAAATGGCAGAAGTCGCGAAAAGCGAACTGGGTGGTTGCACCATTCTCATAAATAATGCAGGATTGACCCTCGATAAGCCCGTGCACACGCTCTCCGAACAATGGTGGGATATCATTCTCAACGTCATTCTCGTTGGATCATTCAACATGACCAAGGCAGTCGTGCCCTTGATGAAGGAGCAAAAATACGGCAAGATCTGGAACGTATCTTCCGTTGCAGGTATTGGCGGTAACGCAGCTCAAATTAACTACTCATCTGCAAAAGCAGGGCTGGTCGGACTCACAAAGGCTTCCGCCCGCGAACTGGCTTCCGACAACATTGCAGTAAACGTCGTTGGGTTTGGAGCTGTATGGACTCGTCTAATTCAACCACACGAAGAAGTTGAAATTCTGGGTCAAAAAATGCAACAAATGAAGGCAATGGCAGGCCAATCAAAAGATTCCGCAATGGGTCTGTATAAATCAAGCATTCCGATGTGCAAGCATCGCGACACGCCATTAATGCCTGAAGACGTGGCAAACTGGTTCTGTGCTCTTTGCACGAAAGAAGCCCACTACTTCACGGGTCAATGGATGATTTATTCCGGCGGCATGGCTATTTAAATTTAAAACCTTTTTATTTTTTTTTAATTTTCGCCCGAAAATCGGGAGTTTATTTCTTTTTGGATTTCTTTTTCTTCTTGACGGTTTTTTCCTCTTTCCATTCTCGCAGGATCGTGCATATCTCCTCCCCATATCTTGCACGCTTGACCTTGCGAAACCCGGGAACATCGGGCAAGTCCTCAACTCTCTTGGGATTTTTTTTCACTATAAGTTTTAGGACATCATCGGGAATCAGGAGTCCGCGATCAAGGTGAATTTCTCTTCCCTTTCGTTTCACATAATCTCTAAGTGCTTTTAATTTGTGTTCCTGAGTTGGATTCATTCTGACATTCTTCTTATTTCTTGGAATGAATCTATTTTTACTAATCTTATAAATGTCAATGTGATCTTCTTCATTTTCGAATTTTTCTTGTTTCAAAATTGATAAAATCTGCTTTGCATTGCGTTCCAAGAATTTATTTGGCTTTCTCGTGATCTTTAACAAGTCTTCTTTCGTCGAAGGTGATGAATCGACAATTTCAAAGAGAGTACGATTACTTAGCACGTAGTATGTTGGTCTATCTATCCGCCGTGCAACATTTTCACGCAATAAATAGAGCTCTCGTAATCTGTACCGATTAATCAAGTCCAGATCCATCGCGCCTTTTATCCTAAGATAACTCAAAGGATTAAATTCTTGCTTTACGACCGGCTTGGAAGCCAAGTACTCAAAAATTTCTCGCGCCTCCTCGAGCAATCCTTTCTTTTCCAAGCCTACGGCGAGAAAATGCCGGATCTCCTCCAGATATCGCACGTCATTTGCCGCATATTCGAGCATTTCAGTCGTGAGAGGATTTCCCCAGTTTGCTTTTTGATATTTTTTTGAAATCTTGACATTGAAATACTTTAAGATTAATCGATCCAATCCCGGACTCACGCCCGGATGCAAGAACCGATAAGCGACAGAAGTATCGAAAACATTATTGACTTCGAAACCGAAATCACGTTTCAGGTCTTGTATGTCTTGCAAGCAATCGTGAAAAATCTTTTCTATTGCAGGATTCTTAAACAAGGTCCCTAATAATGAAATATTTCTTAATTCAATTGTGTCTACGATATATGCTTGTTTTGTCGCCCCTGCAAGCTGTATTAAACACGTGCGGATTCGATAACGATACATGCGGTCTGATTCTAAATCTACCGCTAAATATCTTGCAGTACTTAATTCTTCAACGACTCGTTTAAGAGCTTGAAATTCCGTGATGAGAACCGGTGGATTATTCTTTTTGTTCTCCGGCATCTATGATAAACTCCATTTTTAAGGTCGAAATATCAAACGCGAAAGAAAATCATTCTCAATTAAAAATTTCCACGCCACTTGGACGCTTCCGATCATGAAAATCACGTGCGCATCACTCCCAACCGAAAGCTTCACGTGTGGATGCGTACTTAACAATTCCTTCAAGCGTATTAAAATTTTTTCTTGAAATTCGTCTCCTCGTATGAGCTTATCTGTATTCAACTCGAGAAATAAATCGTTTTTCTCACATTCGTCGATACAACGCTCAATAAATGCTAAATCTGGATGAGCAAATCCAACTGGAATACCGAGCTTATCCTTGCACATCAAGGCTTTTTCAATGGGATCAAATGATTTAATGTTTGGTTTTTGAACTTGATATGTCTCAATGAGCAAGAAGTCCAAGTCTGAAAAATCAGGTAAGATGAAATCATCGTTGGTCGTGAACGCACTAATCTCAACACCTGCATAAATGGGATATTGTAATCTTCTTTTCGCCTCTCTTATTGCATCAACATATTCCTTAAATGGACGGGGTAAAGAAACATCACGCAGGTACAAAAATCGCCCCTCATTGTCTATGTGATCCGTGATCGCAACTGCCGAAAGATTTCTGCGTCTTGCAGAGGAAACGATCTCGTCTATCGATTGATCACCATCTGAAAATAAAGAATGCACGTGAAAATCAATCATGAAATTTTTCCTTCTTCTTCCAATTCTTCTCAATCTCTGTGTTTTTCTTATCGTGGATTTTTCTTGTCAGGTCATTTCATTAATACACGAAAAAAAGACTTTTTGAATTTTTCAGAAAGAAGCGAGATTTTCATGAAAAACGAGCATCCGTTGAGTAAATCGAACATGACAAATTAAAAAATGATATATATCACTCATAGATATTAACAAGAAGATAGATCGAAAATCTCCTGAAAAGAATGAATAGGAACGAACAATACAATGCGGACATGTGAAATAGATGGCGTGATGCTCAACTTGAGCCATCCTGACATCATAAAAACGGAATGGATCGGACAACAAGATCTATTGAATCAGGTTTTAGCGGCATGGATGACCGTGGATGAAGATGACCTACCTCTTAATCCAAGATTATTGGGCAAACCCGGTGTTGGAAAAACCACTCTTGCATATGCAGCGGCTAAAACATTAGGCAAGAACGCATACATCTTTCAGGCAACAATGGATACCAGACCCGAAGATCTCATAATATCACCCGTGATATCTTGCGGTGGCACCATTGCATATCACGCATCTCCTTTGGTCTCGGCAATGATTACTGGAAGCGTTTGCATTATCGATGAGGGCAATCGCATGAGCGAAAAAAGCTGGGCTTCCATTGCCCCTCTCCTCGATCATCGAAGATATGTAGAATCCATCATTGCGGGCATTAAAATCCAAGCCCACCCCGAATTTCGCTTTATCACTACAATGAACGAAGATAGCAGCACCTACGAGATCCCCGAATACATACACTCGCGACTTCAACCGCAAATTCATATCGGATTTCCCCCGCGTGATGAAGAATTCCGGATCCTCAAGTATAACCTGCCATTCTCTCCCGTGGAAATCCTGAATTACATGGTGGATTTCTTACAACGCGCTCATCAGGATGATCAACCATATACCGTGAGAGACGGAATTAACATCGCCCGGTACTTGCTAAAACTCAAAAAACAACAAAAAAAACTCACTCCTGACCTAAGACGCATGGCTTTTCAACAAATATTGGGTGAAGAATCTCTTAATTATTTGAAATGATCGAGCTCTACTCGAAAAAGTGGTAGGTTTTGCATGCTGTCATTCGAGAATATTCTCGCAATTCCCTCTTTTCATCAACGGCTGGAATTTGCAATTGAGGCTCGTAAGGCTTTTTTTAAATTCAAGCCCGATGTGATCGCCGTTGAAATGCCCAGCACTTTGAAAGTTAGAGTTGTAGAAGCGATAACACGACTACCTTACATTTCTGTTGTAGTTTACAAGGAAGGAATGGGCAAGAAGTTCCTCTACATTCCTATCGAGCCTGCAGATTCTTTAATTGAAGGCATTCGACTTGGAATCGAACATGACATTCCTGTAAAATTCATTGATTTAGATGTTTATCGTTACCGGCAGAAAGCATTCGAACGAATCGAAGATTACCCCATTCAAAAAATCGGGCTGGAGAAATTTTACGAAATCATGCTCCCCTACATGAAAAAGAGCAACCCACGCACGAAAGATTACAAGAGAGAACTGTTCATGGCTCATCAATTAAAGGATTT
>JALGVI010000124.1 GCA_029838215.1 Candidatus Helarchaeota archaeon
GATGCTTCAGTTCCAACTATCCAAAAAGCAGCATAGATATCGGGTTTTGTCGGGCTATATGAAGTATTTACCCATTGAAATTCGAAAGGATCAAGGGAATTTATTTGACTATATGAAAGCCAGACTTCACCTTCATCTCCCTCCGTGCGATTGATCATGAAAGCCGTATTAATATTAGAAAGAGTATTTCTACCAATATTCATTACCAGACTTTGGGTCGAGTAGACATCACCGACACGAGTCATTCGTGAAAAGTCATTAACTGTTAGAATCGCCAAATCATTTCCCGTGCTGAGGCTCAGTCGATCCCAAGTATCGTTTAAATTGGTTAGAAGGTCGGTGTAATTATCACCAAATGCAATACAACTCGTCAAATTTGCGTTTTGTTTATATCCCAATAGGCTTGTAGGTGTTAATGACCATTTAGAACCGATCGTATTATTTCCCATTTCCGTTGCAAGCAAATTCGTGTGTCCGAAAATGGAACCATTTGTCGTGCTTTGGTGTTCCAGAGAAACCCTAGATCCATTCATTCCCCAATAAACTGTTGAACCATTCCAAGTTTCATTTCCAAACCAAGAATCAAGGGAAGAACTATACTGTAAGGTGTCATTCAGGCTATTCAAGAATAAATCAGGGGTGTAACTGCAGATCAAGCTTACATTATATTGACCCACAGGATCGGCATTAATTACGTGAATGTTCGTGCGAAATCCATTACTGTTATTCCAACCCTCAACTTCAATTACTATAAAAAAAGGTCCAAGCTCAAGAACCGAAACGATAGTTGAGTAATTAAAAAAACTAATGGCATCATGCATTTCACGCAAGATAGTTCCTTCATATAACCAACTAAAGGTTCCATTATATTCCAAACCATAGAAACCCATTAAAAGATGAGTTACTGTTGAAAGAACACTTTGGTTGAGAAGAACTACATTTGAGCCGTAATTACTTAATAATAAAGTGATGTTCGAGGCGTTATTACTATTACTGAGTCCACCATCATAAAATAACATGGGGGTAAACACGCGTGTTGTATTCAAATTACTGGTCAGATTGTTTTGTGTCAAATATTCTTGCGCTCGCGTGATGTTAATTAGCCCTGCACCCCAAGCATCATGATCCGACCCCATTTTTAGCGGAGATGCAGTTTCCTGAAGAATCATCTTCACGCTTTCAGGATCTAGAAATTGATCTTGTTGAAGTAGAAGAGCAACTACCCCTGCCACGTAAGCTGCTGCAGCTGCCGTGCCATTTGCGATGCTGTAATTAGTATTGGGAATCCGAGTTCCGTACGTAGAAAACGATATTATTCCGGAAACATTGAAGGGAAGATCGTATTCAGTCAGGCAAGTCGAAGTTATGTTAACCCCAGGAGCTAATATATCCGGTTTGGTAATGAAATCAAGAGTAGGTCCTCTACCACTTTGTTCCCAAATATCTTCCAGTATGCCATCATACGCACCCACAGTAAGTGCTTTTAATGACATTCCAGGAGATCCAATGCTAAAATAGGCGGGCCCTTCATCACCAGCCGCTGTCACGACGGTGATCCCGAGATCGACAACAGCATCAATAGCAGAATTCAGCGGGTCAGAAGGTAAACCGGGTAGACCCCATGCTTGCGTGTCAAAAGCCATTGTAATGATATCAGCACCGTGTGTAGCACTCCATTCAATACCTGAAATGATCCACGACCAATACCCTATTCCCAAGTCAGAAAGAACCTTGACATTTAAAAGTTGGGCACCCGGAGCAATGCCCGTTCCGTTGGTTCCAGCTACAATACCTGCCACGTAAGTACCGTGTCCATGGAAATCAAGGGGGTATGGATTGATTTCTACAAAATTTACGTGACCAATTATCTTTAATTCCGTGATATTGAAATCTTCTAAATATGAACTATAATCGGTAGAAAGATTCACCCCTCCCAAATCCTGATGAAATAGGTCAATCCCAGTATCTAAAATTGCTATGATTACATTTGTTCCGTTATAACCACCAAATCCGGAAGAATTACCGACCATGGAACACGCGGATGTCGTAAACGATGGCGTAGATTGCAGAGTTGCGGTGAAAGGAGGAATTTTAATCATTCTATCCAACCAAATAAAACTAACCCATGGTAACTTGATAAGGTTCAAGATAAGCCCTAATGGAAGTTCTGCAACAAAGCCATTGGTCAATGAAAAAATGGATAGAATTTTTATCGAATGATAATCCTTGTTAAGTAAAGCCGACTGAGTCGGCGTGAGAGGTCCTCTTGTTTGCACGATGACCCGAACCCGCATTTCAGGATCACCCTCTTCGAGTAAGGAGATCAATTGTGGATCAAGAGAATCATCTATAGAAATGACATTCTTTTGAGAAGCGAACGTGTAGAATGGTTGGATCCCGAGAAGAATTAGGAAACAGGAACCCAGTAGAAAAGTAAAAAATGCAACTTTTTTAACGCTTCTTTTTATTTTTTTTCACCTTTTTGCTTTTCTTTTTTTTTTCTTCTTAGATTTTTTCTTCTCTTTTAGTTCAGGCGGAGGTGTCTTGCCAAACTTATTCGTCATGTAGATGAAATAATCAACCATGTCAACTTGATCTTTAGGAAGAAGTTGGAACACGTTTAAATCAAACTCTCGCAATTTATCCAAGACATTGCTCAAGGCGAGGTTTGATTGACTCTTTGGAAAAATGCGGAGATGTTCACCTCTTTGAAGGACCGTATCGATTGAGGGAAGAGACTCTAAAAGTTGAACTGCTTGAGTGCTGTACATTTCTAGAACGATATCAATGACATAACCAGAACCGGGTAAACGTGACTTGAGTTCCATTGGTGATCCAAAATCCACGAAACCCTTTCCCTTGAGATATACAGCAACTTTATCACAATATTCGCCCTCTTCAGGGAAGTGGGTAATACAGGCAAAAGATATTCCATACTGTCGATTTATTTCGTCCATATATTCCCAGAATTCATGCCGACGCACGGGATCTAACCCGCTTGTCGGTTCATCCAAAAACACGATTTTGGGAAAATGAACGAGAGCAATCGCTACAGATACACGTCTTTGTTCCCCACCAGAAAGTTTCTCCGTGGTTTCAGTCCCCTTCGTAGATATACCCAAATCTTTCAGGATTTGACGTCCACGCTGAATCAATTCATCGGGCTCCAAGTTATATTGCCGCCCGAAATATACAATATTTTCAAGTGGCGTGAAATCACCATACATACGACTCAGATCCTGAGGAACGTACCCTATATATGGTGCAAATTTCTTTTGATCTCGAGAATAAATACCGCAGATCCCTATTTCGCCGAAATCATGCTCAATTTCACCAATTATGGATTTTACGGTTGTAGATTTTCCAGAACCGCTTTCACCCACGATCCCTAAAATTTCACCCTGTCGAAGCTTGAATGAAACATTTTTTATCACGGGAGAACTCTTTTTTCCATATGAAACGGTCAGATTCCGAACATCAAGCACGTGTCGATATTTTAGTTTCTGTTCGGTCTTTGGTCGAACAAAGAAAATCATTTTGTCACAAGTAACTTCCTCTTGAAATGCCGAAACACGAGTAAAAAAAGGTCTTCTGCCCACGCTGATTGCCATTCCTGCAAGATTTATTTTATTCCGAACCTTACCTTTCATGACATCAATCACGAAAAAAGGACGCATCCTGCGACTAGCCATTCGTGCCGAAATGACTTCACCTTGACAATACATTACTTCATTTGTCTTTGCCCAGATTCCTCGAATAAAGGCTTCCACCCGAGCAAATTTTAAAGCAGATATTAGCCATTCCACGCATGGACGAACCTCATTTCCTTGCCAGTACCAATATTCTCCCAAGTTTTTCGTGTACGTGTTTTTTATAATTACAGTATTTGGACGAACATCTTCATTTCTTGAGTTGCCTAAAGTAATGAGGTAATTGAAAGGCAATTCATAGTCTCCAATTTTAAGTTCGTTTGCCCAAACTGCAATGTAACGGCGAAGTAATGAATCTTTTGCTTTAATCAAAATACCCTTTCCCTTTACAGATTTTGTCACGTTTCCGAGATACATTCCGTCGAATTCGATCTCTAGAAGTTTATCCATTCGGACATTTACCCATGAAATGGCTTCTTTCAATTCTTCTGGACTTCCACCAAAAACCGCGCGTTCGTATACGTGAGACATGAGTCAAGACCTCAGACAACGTGCTTTTTGAAATAAAATATGAGCATGCACAATGCCAAGCAAACAGATCCAAAGATGAATAGCGTGAGAAATGATTGACCCGCTTGCAAAATCGTGAAGCCCTTAAATGCTATTTCGTTGAAAGATGCTTGTGCTACAGGCAAGGGCAATACTTGAGAGAAAAATTCCGAGGATACAAACCATGATAGCACGAACATTAGAATAAATACTAAGAGAAAATACTGGCTGGCTTGAAGTCGTGTCTTGCTAATCACGGAAATCAAGAGACCCATGCAAATACCCGTAAAGGCTAATGTTAACAACAAGAGAAACAAGGTAAAAGTGGTTATCGCCGACCCAATAACAGGTCCTATCAGGGGATCCAACATTGTTATCTGATAATTTCCAATGATGGGTAATCCAAAACCCAAAATGGAGATGAGTAAGAGTAATACGATCTGAATGATTCCGATTACTAAATATGCAATGAGTTTCGCGAAAATTACTTCAGTTTTCCTTGCAGGAGTAAGCAACATTCGACGGAGTGGAACATCACCCACGATGCTCTGGGCAGAAGTCATTAGCGTACTTCCGAAAATGGCGACCGAAAAGACGGCTGCCGCAGAGGTGAAAAGAACAGCATCAGAATACCATTCATAAGTGATCAAAGGTAATACCTCATCACGTGTCAGGTTATGATCTATTTTAAAATCGGCAAGAGCGTCTGTTATGGCACTAATTATTTTCGCTTGTGCAACGACGTTTGTAGCATCAAGCGTGAGATTCAAGTATGCAGGAATCTCAGAAATTGATACATAAAACTCAAAATTCTCAGGTATGATGATATAGCCATCAATATTTCCTATTTCTAAATCAAGCCATTGACGGTTTTGTTGATATTGCTCGCTCGTATAGAAAACTACAACGGTTTTTTGCTGTAGATATGTCGTGAAATTATATGATAGGTCTTCACCAGGCCAACCTGAAGATGTATCAAGATCCACCATACCAATAATTATGGAATTATCAAAATCATCAGTCCCACCAAAATTCATATTTGAAAAACCCAAAGCTAGAATTACAAGAACGGGCAAAAGGAAGATGATTAATAGAGCTTGTCTATCCTTGATCAAGAGTTCAAGCTCTTTTAAAATAAGACTGAGAGTACGTTGGATCTTTTCAAGAATTTTCACTTTAAAATCACCTGATATCTACTAGAACTATACATGAGGGATTTGTACCATAATGAAACAACTTACATCGAATTAGATTAATTAAATAAAGTATTAATTTTATATATTTCTAAGTAAATTCAACCAGATGATTAAACCCAATAAAATAAATTCGACAAGTTAACTATAACTTTAGTTTACAGAAATTATTCTTGTCTATTAGATGATCTAAAATGGGACGAAAAATTTTAAAAAATAAGCCACTTGTCGAAGCCATATTCGAAATAAGAAATGAAACATAGAGCAAGAAAACATGTCTTCCAATACGATAGGAAAAAGTGTAGGAAACTTAAAAGAGAGTAAACACGCCATTTTAATGGACAACGTAACGGTAACAAAAGACCATTCGAAATTAATTGAAAACGTG
>JALGVI010000125.1 GCA_029838215.1 Candidatus Helarchaeota archaeon
GTTGCGGGATATAGTTGGATAACCAAGCAGCTCACGAGTTTAGAAGAAAAGGCAGAGGATAATGCAATGATGTTTTTGCAGTATGAGAGCGGTACCATTGCAGAGATCGTCGTGAGTTTTACCGTGAACACGCCCCCTACTAATTCGTTGGAAATACACGGCTCCAAAGGAACAATCTTGGAGAATCATGCTTGGCAAAAGCCCGTGAAAATAAATTCACTTCATGAGGACATGGGAGTTCGTCGGGGGGTTTGGCACGAACCCGAGATCGAGCATGGTCCATTCCCCAAATATTATCAGATTTCGGCGAGAATTGAAGATGCACATTTTACCGAGTGCATTTTGGAGGATAGAGATCCTGAATTCACGCCTGAAGAAGCAAGGGAAGCCGTTGCGACCGTCCTGCTCGGCTATCTTTCTGCACGGCTCGGACGAACCGCCACTCGAGAGGATCTCATGGACGTGAAAAGGGCACGCGGCACGAGAAGCATTTTAGAGGGACTGGAAAAAATCGTGAAGAATAATCATTAATGCCCTGCTCTCCATTGAAAATGAGTCCATAATCCGTTCAGGGTTTCAATGAGTTCATCCATGGAATGATAAACGTTCATTTTCTTCTTGATTTTCGTGATGCTTTGACTATCAGCCACGGTTAGAAGCGAAAAGAGAAAGACCGGTTTTTGCAGTTTCTTTTCGATTCGGTTTAAGGATCTTGCAACTTGCATTTCGAATATTTCTCCGAGTTCGTCAAAGGGAGAATATTCTCCTATGTTGGCAATAATGAAGCCATCGACTTCTCCGCTTTCAAATAGAATTTTCGTGATTTTTATCATCAGGCTGAAATCCATCGTATCTGCAGCACCAAAATCAATGGGATTTTTCACGGATGCTCGATAACAGGACAGGACATCTTTTAATCTTGCTTCTAACTCGAAGGAAAAGCGAGGAACTTCAAATCCCGCGTTTGAAAGTGCGTCTGTCAGCAATATGCCCCATCCGGCCCCGAACATCATGATGGCTAACCGTTTTCCCTGTAATGGTGGGTGCCGTAGGAAGGCATGACTGAGCGTGACACCGTGTTCGAGGCGGCTTACACGGATTATTCCTGCTTGTTTTATTAATCCATCAAATACCTGTTTAGAACCAACCAAATGAGCCGTGTGTGAGAGTGCTGCCCGCCTTACTGCGGATGTCTCACTGGTCTTCCAAATCACGATCGGCTTCTCCTTCGCAACTTTTTTTGCAACATTGAAGAATCGCCTTCCTTGATGAAGACCTTCCAAATAGAGCATGATGACTTGCGTGGTGGGATCTTCACTGAAATATTCTAAATAATCCGTGACGGTTAAATCTGCTTCGTTTCCAACGCTGATATATTTCCCGAAGGTGAGATTCCGCCGCCGTCCCCAAATGGTGAGCGTGTTTCCAATGAAACCTGATTGAGTGACGAATGCAATGGGACTTTCTTTAAGAAAGCGAGGTGGTAAGGGACAGGCATTAATGTTGGTTGCCAAGTTATAAAATCCGGCACAATTTGGACCTTGCAGGCGAATACCTGTCTCTTTCACGACGTGTTTCAATTCTTCTCTTAATTTCTTGCCTTCAATTGTTTCGGAGAATCCTGCAGAGATTATGGTTGCGGCTTTTGCGTTTTTTGCCGCGCACTCTTCGAGGGTCGGTATCACTTTCGGTGCGGGAACAATGATCATTGCGAGATCAACGTCTTCGGGTAAATCAGCCACTTTCTTGAAAGTTTTTTCACCCAACACGTGGTCATGATTAGGATTGATAATGTAAACATTCCCTTGCGATTTATAGGAAAGTAGATTCGTTCCGACCCAGTTTCCCCACGTGAAGTTTTTATCGCTTGCACCAAAAATTGCAATGCTTTTTGGCTTAAAGAAGTATTTGATATTATTTTCCATTTTTACGACCTGAACGATGATGCTTAAACTAATTCATTCAAAATGGTTATAAAACATTCCGCATAATCTAGATATTAAGAAGAAAAGCATGTTTTAATGAAGTGAATTTTCATGGCAGAAGAAAAAATAGAAGGGGTCATTAACGACATAAAGAAATTAAGCAGGATCTATTGGAAGATAGGACTTCTTTACATAATAGGAGGATTTGGAGCAGGTTTTGCTGCGTTATTGGTATTTTTCTGGTTGCTAACTCTACCAATTACGGCTGGTTATCCGCTTACGCTGGGAGATTGGACTGTCTTGACAATAATTGATTTTTCATTGAAGGTCTCATTTTGGGAAGCCGTGATTGTTGGAATTCCCACCATTTCTATCGGTTTGGGCATTTTCCTATATTGGTGGAGCAGGCTTTCAGAAGATGATAAAAAGGATTTTCTTTCCATGGATGACAATAGCCGCAGGAGACGTGTCTTGAGAATTTTTATCTTGATAATTGCAGTTGCTTCATTAGGGTGCATCTTGTTAATATATTTAGGGTATATCATTTTAACAAATCATCTATTGGTTCCGATTGGCTCCTGGACCGTTGCATACGTGATAAACTCTCTTATCGTGTCAGGTGCACTTTGTGCTACAATCGTGGGAATTCCTGCCTTGGTGATATCCGTCATTTATTGGTACACGAAGATCTATCGAAGTCGTGAATACGTCTGAGCAATTTGGTCATGAAAATCGTGATTTCAATAAATGAAAGTTTATTTTCCTATTTTTTTATAAAACAGTTCAAACGTCTCGAGACTTTTTGACCCGGTTTTTGAAAAAATGGCTTCAATTGGTCATGCAAAGTCGATTTTTTAATGAAAACGTGGTCGGGGAATAAATTTACTTCCTTGAATCCGATTTCTCTGACCTGTCTTGAGATCTCAACTTCAATTCTTGAACCATCGGAAGCATGAAAAACAGGCGTTATGATGCTAACGCGACCATCGGGAACGAGAAGTTGCCAAAATGTCCGAAATGCGGTAAGGTATAATGGGAGCAATTCGTCTTGAATGAGCCTGATGACTTTTTCTTTGACCAAATTTTGTTTCAAGGCAGGACCGAGGTATGGTTCCGTAGCAATGGCGTGGATGGAAGCAGGGGAAAAATGCTTGGAAAGCTCCTTGACATCGCTACACGTAAATCGCTCGTGGACGGGAACCTCGGGCAATTTTTGATCTCGGATGAGCCATTCCACGTTCTTGCAGGACTTGAGAATCATTTGCGGAGCGATATCTGCACCAAAGAAGGAAATGCCCCGCAGTGCCGTGATCATCAGGTGAGTTCCCGAGCCGCAAAAAGGGTCCAAAAATATTTGTCCATGTTCAATATTAGTAAAATTTACCTGCATTTTTGCCAGTTTTGGTGGTGTCGAAAACTCGAAGCCCGGACACGGTCTCTCTTCATCGATTTTTTTCAATAAATTTGGGTCATCAACGGCGATCGTTCGACAGACGTGACAATGCTCATCGATGAAACTGAAAATTAATTCCGAATTAGGTGATGTCGTTAACTCATAATTTCTCACGTTATGCGGCCAAATTGGATTGATCGAACCGTCCTGAAGTGCCCTGGTCGGATATTTGAAGAACGTATTTTTGATCCTGTTTTCTTTCAAGAATGAATGGATGAGATTGTTCAAGTATGGATACAAGAATTGAAGATTCGCCTCCGGTTTCGAAAACTCGCCGGGATATACACTCACCGCAAACATGAGTTTTTGACCTTGACTTGGAATTAATTTCACGAGATGTTGTTTTAAAGCGGTTTCAAACTCCACTCGATTTTTTTTAATGTCCTTAAAGGCGCGTTTATAAAACGGAAACGCTCTTGTTACCAAGTCGGTTTCGATCTCTCCCCAGACCTCTGCGACTTTTTGAGTTCCACCCAATAATTCCTGTAATCTAACGATCTGGTCATCGGATACTCTTTCTTTAAACTCGATTAATGCCGAATTTTTAGAAAAATTGCGTATGTTTCCAAGATATTTCTTTCGTTGTAAAAAACAAGCGATTTCTGCAATGGATGCCCTCCAATTTCGTCCCAAAATAAAAAGATAGAGAGACATGATAAATTCTCAATAATCTCCTGCTCTTAAAAGATCTTAAAAAGCGGACTGTTCCTGTTTACGTTCCTGAATTTGTTCAATCGCATGGCATTATACGTGAGAATTGATTGATTCATTGCCATCATGGGAAAAATGCTATTAGCCCTTGGTATGGGACCGTATAAAATGAAGTCGGCACCCATCATTTGGACGCTGCTGTTTACCATCACGTTACTGATGGGCTTGACAGAAGGCTCTCTACCCGTGAATTCCGCAAGCTTGCTCCACGTATGCAGAGCATTATGCGCTCCACAACCTGCAGGAAAGCCCAATTGATCCTTGATCATGTAAATCGTTCGTGCATTGATCGCAAGCGACGGAACGTCTAGAGTTGCGGTATCAATTAAAACATTGGATAATCCCGCACGTTCGGCTTTCTTCATCAGTCCTTCTTTATCATTTTTTCCCTGAATGAGCTCCATTTTGTTCTTCGGCCAAATATACCGGGAATCAAATGCAAGTAGGATGGCACACTTGATGTTTGCATCCTTGATGGCTACGAGTTCTTCTTCCTTGGCATGCGGTTCGATGGAATTGTAAATGACTTGAGCAGACAATCCCGCATCGCTAATCATCTTACAGGTCGGGACTCTTAAATCGGGATTTGCTCCACCCAACAGGATGGGATTTTTGGTCTGGCTTGCAACGTATTCGATGAGTTTCCACAATGCCTCAGGAGTTTCGGCTCCGCCTCCCGTATCATAACCGCAAGGAAGTCCTGTTAATTCGGAAATTTCTTCCTGTTGACTTATTAGAGATTCACTTGCAGCTTTATCAATATCACCCGTCCTTGGGTCTTTCAAAACCTTCTTGGTTTTTGCCTTGTAAAAGATACTTCCAATCATGAAAATCGGGTTCTCGCCAATTTGACCCCCGATCTTGATGCCCTGAATTTCTACTATTTTCTGTTCAGCCTCGAGTGGAAACATGAAAATTCCTCTCATTTTTTAAAAATGATTACTACCGATTAGTTACATACAAGGCAAATAAAATTAATGGTAACGAGTGAGTGGATGAAAGGATGTCTTTTATCAATTTGGATGCGATAAAAAACTGGAAATTTTTCAATCGTGAAGCATTAAAGACATGGAAGCACGTCGCTTTATTGATTTCGTTTTTGGGCGGTGTCCAATTCTTCGTGCTAATAACATTATCGATGTTATTCTATCCCGGTGGATATCCATTCTTGTCCGAATTTTTCAGCAGTCTGGGAGACATCAGGACAAAACCATGGACAATTTTACCAAATTATCCTAATTATGTTTCGTTTACTTTATTCGTGATTGCCGTGATTGCATCCGCCGTTACCATGATTCCATTTTGGCTTGTCATGCGAACCGTTTTCACGGGCAGGAGAATCACTTCACTCTTGAGTTCGTCAGGGACCATTTTAGGAATAATATCTGCCGTGAGTTTCATTCTAATGGCACTATTGCCGACTGATTTTTATAAACTACCGCACATTATTGCAGGGTATTGTTTTCTTCTCTTCTTTACCCTGGCGATAGCCGTGTATTCCATCGGAATTCTTCTAAATCGAAATTTTCCAAATAAATTTGCTTATGGTGGAATTGTCCTTGCCTTCCTTTCATTACTTGATGGAATTGGCGGTGGCTTGAAAGAAATGGGGATCGTGTTGCTCCCCATTAATCC
>JALGVI010000126.1 GCA_029838215.1 Candidatus Helarchaeota archaeon
ACGAACATTATCGTAAGAAAAAGTAAAAAATGGAAAAAACCCGAAAGCAGAGGAACGATGAGCAATTTACGGGACGGCTTGAAAATCCTTAAAAGCCCTTTTAATTTATTGTTTAAAAAGAGTTATTAAGTTGATCTAAGATGAAAAAGAGAAACGCCTACATCGTCGGTTCAGGAATCGGTGGCATGGCACTTTCTGTCCTTTTAGCAAGCAAGGGTTTTGCCACGACGGTCCTCGAAAAGAATCATCTCCTTGGTGGTCGTTGCACGTCATATGAAAAGATTCATGATGGTGAAAAATTCATCGTCGACATGTGGACTCATACTTTTCCAACCGCAGAACGTGCTTTCAACAAGGTTTTCAAGTTAATAAATTCCGATTTTGAAATCAAATTTTATCATTTCACGGAAGAAAACCCGCCCCAGATATGGCAACACGGCAGGGATCCCACCAACATCCCGACGTCACTCGATATTTTCTATAAAGAGCTTGAAAAAATGCAGCAAGCAAGAAGCAAGAAAACAACTTCAAAAAAACCCAATCCCCTGTCCAAATCGAACATTCCGAAGATAATTTCGGACATCTTTTCCCTCTCCAAGAAAAAATTGAAAGAATTGGATGAAATCACGTTTGAACAATGGTTGCAGGGTCTCACCGATAACAAGTTAATAATCAATTGGCTTGGGATCGTCTGTGCCTTCATGTTCGTTACCATGGCATACGATACGAATGACAGACGCGGCTCTGCAGCGGGCGAAACGATTCGGTCGCTTCGCAATTGGTTTCAACGAATCACGAGCGGTTATCCATATGGCGGTTCTGTTGGAATCGTAAATGGATATAAACATGCCTTAGAATCCATGGATGGCACTGTGGAAATCAATACGAAAGTCGACAAGATCCTTGTTGATGACGGAAAAGTCGTCGGAATTGAAGTGGACGGCAATACTCATGATACCAACCTCGTTATTTCCAATGCAGGCGTCAAGGAAACCGTTCTTGATCTCGTGGGTGAAAAATATTTTCCGAAATCATACGTGAAGCAAATAAAACAATTGGAAGTTAGTGAAGGTGCTCATACTTGGGCATTCTACAGCATGAAATTCGGACTCGATAAAAAACTCATCAAGCCGCCCATCATTTTTCCCATGAGACGAATGGATGACAGTAATAACATAAGATCGATGCGAGAATTGATCGAAGAATACATGGTCAAAGATCGCATACCGCCTAGCTCCGGAATGTACGTAACGGTTCCGTCGAACATGGACCCTTCACTTGCTCCTCCGGGCAAGCAATTGGTCAATATCGGGTGCATCGGACCCGTGGAATCAAAGGATTACCAAAAATGGTACGACTTTTATATCGGTATCTTGGAAACGTGGGTCCCCGATTTTCGAAAGCACGTTTTATTCATGGATGTTCATCGGACCGGAAAACCACTTCAGCAATGGACGGGTCGCTTTCAAGGAGATGCCGTGGGAATTTCACAATCCGTTGGACAAGTTCGGGACAAAAGACCATTACCAAACACTCCGATAAAAGGACTTTATTTGGTGGGTGCTGATGTCGGTATTCAAGGAATCGGAACCGAACTGAGTGCTTTGAGCGCGTTGCATTCATTTAAGGTCATTCAAAAAGATATTACTCTCTAAATTCTTTTTATTTTCCTCTATTTATCTTGCCCTCTTTAAACACAATTCATCTTTCCTGAAAAAGCAAAAAAAAACAATTGGTCATTAAGGGGGCCATTAATGACGATATTTCTTTGGAGCCACGGCTTTTTTTCCAAGATGTATCTAATACACTTAACTTATTTCTCTCGCAGGGATGTTAATATTTTAAAGGAACTCACGGAAGGCTGGTCATTTGTTGCTATGGAACTCTCGGAAAAGTATATATTTTTTTGAACATAACTTTATTCATCATTTGTAAATCATTCCTATTCGAGGGTTAAGAATGGCTGATTTCATTGAAGAAATTGTAGAACTAAACGAAGAAGAAGTCATCAAGATTCTTAAAGAGCGGATTGCAAGTAATGAACCGCCGATGAAGATAATGGATGATGTCAAGGTTGCAATGAAAGAAATTGGTGAGCGGTTCTCCAGTGGTGTTTACTTTCTACCCGATCTGATGATGTCTGGCGAAATATTGCGGCAGATATTTGAAGAGATCGCTCCTTTATTGAAAGACACGGAGGAAGATTCCCAAAAAAAAGGGAAAATCCTCTTGGGAACCGTTGCAGGGGATATTCATGATATCGGAAAGGATATCGTGAAGTTTCTTCTTGAAACGAACGGATATGAAGTCATGGATTTGGGCGTGGATGTTCCTTCTGATGTTTTCGTTGAAAAAATGAAGGAATTTAAACCCGATATATTGGCTTTAAGCGGGTTTCTCACGCTTGCTTTTGATGCGATGAAGGATACCGTTGAGAAGATTTCTGCAGCAGGCATGCGGGATTCCGTCAAGATCATGATCGGGGGAGGTACCATTGACGAAAACATCGTGAGTTACGTGAATGCTGATGCCTATGGTGAAAGTGCAATGGATGCCGTTACTTTGGCAGATAAATGGATGGAGGCCGCATCGTGAGTCAACCTTCACCCCGAAAATTATTCAAAGAGCGCAATCAAAGAGTAAAAGATGCCATCGCTTTAAAAGAACCGGACCGCGTTCCCATCACTCCAATGAGCACGTTTTTTCCAACGGAACAGAAAGGTCTCTCCAAAAAAGAGGCAATGTACGAACCTGAAAAAGTCGTCCAAGCTGCAATCGATGTATTCGCTCCATATAATTGGGATCAAGTCCCGCCCATCATTAATCTCTATCCCGCAAAGTTTTTTGACATATTGGGGGCAACGTTTTTCAAATGGCCGGGTGCCGAACGTGAAGAGTTTCGCCTCAGAGACGATCAACCCTATCAATTTGTTGAAGGCGAAAAAATGAGTGCTAGCGAGTACGAAGATCTCCTTGAAGATCCCACGGGTTTCATTCTGCGGAAAATAATGCCTGGACATTATACGTATCTTGATGGTTTCAAGACGTTTCCGCTTTCATCCACTCTTGCCAGTCCGTATGGCGTGATGCTCGGTTTTCCCCTCTATTTCGGGTTGCCGCCTGCAAAGGACATGATGCCAAAGATCCAAGAAGCAGTCGAGTATTTCTTCAAGTGGTTTGCGACAATGAATAAGTACGAAACGGAAATGAAAAAATTAGGATTTCCAATTCAATTCATGAACATGGCACAAGCACCTTTTGATCTCGTTAGTGAATTCTTGAGAGGGATGCGCGGCGCCATGCTTGACATGTATCGCAAGCCCGAAGAATTGAAGAAAACTGCAGAGCTATTCGTGAAAACTACGATCCAAACCACCGTGAGCTACGGCAAGATGAATCCATCTCACAAGGTCGTTTTCATGCCACTCCATCGCGGAGCAGAGGGATTCATGAATGACAAGCAGTTCGCCACATTTTATTGGCCGACATTGGCTAAAGTCATGGATGGATTCATCAAGAACGGTCTCATTCCAATGCCATTTTTCGAAGGCAAATACGACGCTCGTTTTGAATACCTTGCAGAATTTGCAAGAGAACATAAAGGGCAAGTCATATATTGGTTTGATCAATCCGACATTATCAAGGCAAAAGAAGCATTTGGTGATCATGCTTGCATACGGGGAAATGTCCCCGGGTCTCTATTAGTCACGGGAAGTCCACACCAAGTTGAAGAATACGTCAAGAAAACCATCGAAGCGTGTAAAGAAGGCGGCGGTTTCTTAGTTGATGGTGCCGTCTCCGGAATACCTGACGAGGCAAGGGCTGAAAACGTGAAAGCAATGACTGATGCCGTGTTTAAATACGGTGTATATCGAAAATAACCTGCTTTTTTTTATTTTCATTTTTAAAATAAACCTGAATAAAAAAGAAAATTTTGGTGCGATATCTCATTCAATGATGATATCATTAATCTTATCACCTTGCTGAATGGCATCTACCACTTGTTGCCCTTCTATGGTCTGTCCAAATACCGTGTGAATGCCATCAAGCCACGAAGTTGCTTTGTGCGTGATGTAAAATTGCGCTCCGTTGGAACAACGTCCTGTCACCTTTTCACCCGTGAACTTATCATGCTTGCAAGTCCCTGCGTGAGCCATGGCAAGTGATCCCTTTTTGTGCTTGATTCCGGGTTTGATCTCGCAATCATTACTTATTCCATCGGGATGACCACCCGTGCCATCTCCTCTCGAACAACCAGCTTGAATCATGAAATCGGGAATCACCCTGTGAAACGTGAGGCCGTTATAGAATCCTCGCTTCACCAAATCCAAAAAATTCTTCACGGTATTGGGCGTTTCGTTATCGAAAAGCCGGATTTTAATGTCTCCTTTATCCGTCTTGATAATTACATTTGTCATGGAATCACTTCTGGTTTTCATTAATTAACATGCATGCTAAAAAAGACTCGGATTTGAATTTATGCATGCCGTTTTTTTTAAGAATCATTAACTAGATATATAAGTTCAATAATAAAAATCGGTGAAAAAAATGCCTCAAGGAAAAGAATACGAATTTGACATTATCTTTCAACCTAGTTTCTCCCTATTGGAAGTTAGACTAAAAAATGGGCAAGAACTCAAAACGGAAGGCGGAACGATGGCATACATGGATCCTTCGCTTGAAATAAAGGTCATAAAAGCGGCAAAGGGGTTTTGGGGATCCTTAAAACGAGCGCTAGCTGGTGAAACTTTTCTTTTGAATAAAATAATTGCGAATGATGATGGTCGTATTGGTCTTGCACCAACTTATATTGGTGACATCTCTCACATCCCAATGGAACAAGGCGATAATTGGGTCGTTTTTAGCGGCGCTTTCATGGCATGTTCTTCAAGTATAAATGCTTCTACGAAATTCCAAGGATTCAAAAAGGGGTTTTTTAGCGGCGAACGGATGTTCTTTCTCGATCTTCTCGCCGAAGAAGGTCCTGCTGACTTGTTCATTGCTGCAAGTGGTGGGTTCAGGACTTTCGAGTTAGATAAAGGGGAAACAATCGTGATTGATAACGGACATTTAGTGGCACAGGAAAAAAGCGTCCGTTATGAAATAAAGAAAATTGGCGGCCTGAAGGCAACGATATTCTCAGGTGAAGGATTAGTCGTGAAACTAACTGGACCGGGAAAAGTCATCATGCAAACGCGAAATCCATCCGAATTCATCTCTTGGATCGATCGAATGCTTCCACGTCGCGAATAATTCTCATATTTTTTTTAATTTTTAAAAATTTTACAAGATGAGCCCGTAAATTCCGACTTTTCTTGACGTGTTTTTCTAATTAGATGATAAAAGATAAAGGGTAAAAGAAGATAAGATTTAGACAGCCCGGGGAGGGATGCCTCCGCCTGCCTGCGCAACTTTTGCAGCCCTTTCTTTTCGTCGTCTCAGGTCTTCTTCCATTTTTTCTTGGAGCTTCTTTGCTTCGGCACTAATATCTGCAACTTCGCCCGACTTCAAGTGAGCTTCGAATTTTTCACGTTGTTCTTGACGTTTTTTTTCTGCATAAGCCGCAGCAGCTTCTAACATCTTCTTAATCTCTTCTGGAGATGGAGGGGTTTCTTCTTCGCTCAAGAGTTACTACTTCCTTTAGTTCGATCGTTATCTGTAATACGAGTATTATTCGTAACTGAATCAAGCAAAGCCTAAAATGATAGAATCCAAACGGCACTAATGAAAAAAATGAAATTAAATTAAGAAGATCCGCAAAAATTAAAAAGAAGTCCACGTTCGCTTCTTTCTTCTTTTTTTCTTGCTTGCATAGAAAAAGTAATAACTGATCATTATTGCTCCGGCAAAGAATAAAGAGAAATTCAATAGAAAAATGAAATTGTAGTAATACAGGTAGTAGTCTTTCATGAATGTATAGATAGTCGATAAGATTTGCTCTCCAATGGGCAAAATCGTCAGCACGGATTGAATCGTCACGACAAAGAAAATAGGCACGAATATAATGAAACCCAGCAATCCTGCCATTGCACTGTTCAGTAACAGGAGAGGTAGCATGATAAGTGTTGCCGGGACTGCCGGTGTTTCTGGAAAGAAAAGGGGTGCTAACACGTGATTGGCTCCTGAATAAACAAGTGCCATGAAGGGAGGCTCGACTAGAAAATGCGTTGATGGTAAAAGAATCCACATTAATGGAAAAGAGAGACACATCGTTAAAAGAACAAGATATTCTTTCGGAATGTTTTTCTTTTTTGCTATTTTTGCCGCGATTAACCCAATCACGATAAAAATGCCAAAGTAAAATACGGTGCTAAACGTTATCCATAAATTGATCCCTAAAATGTAATATTGCAAGTAAAAATCCTGCCACGCTTCGGCAAATCCCAAAGCCCACTCAAACGTGAAAAGTGCATAGACAGGATTCGGAAATGCACTCGGATTTATGATGAGGATGGGTATCAAGAGAATGAGATTCGTAACGATTGAGGCTCCTATTAACAAGCCAACCGTGAAAATACTCATTGGAACGGCATAAATGAACGCCCTTGTTATTCGATTCGGTCGAAAGTCAATCTTTTTAAGAAAATTCATTGCCTTGATTAATAAGATGGAACCAAAAGTGACGAGAAAAGGCAAGATCAAAATGGCAAGAATCAGTTGTTTGGTGAAGAACAACGAGTAGAAGAAAATCAGTTGCAAGTCGGCACCGCTCAAGACCAGCATCACGATCGAAGCAATGTTGAAAAGAAACATGCCAACGTAATAAAGCTTCATCATGGCGTTCATCCAAGCACTTCTCTTTTTAGGTTCGAGCAGGATGTTACCATTCTCATCAATTTCGCGCGGCTTGGTCTTCAACTCCAACGAATCTGAAATCCCGCTTCTAAATCTCCAAACCAAAAAGATGTAGAGCAGGATGTTGAGTTCAAATAAGCCGAAATAAGGGCTTCCGCTCGAATTCACCGCTAAAAGTATCATTGGAAGTAGAGGCCACATGCCGTTGTAAATTGTTGACTTCAGGGCTCCGAAGTTTTCCTGTGAAAACGGGTCTAGCAAACCTTTCTTGCGTAACGGATTTCGAATGCTCCCCGTATACGTGATTTTCTTGCGAAAATCCATGATGATGGTGAATAAAACAACAAAGAACACCAGCAAGCTGAACGTGCCAAAATCCTGAAAGGACTCTCCAACAAAATAACAACTCGTCACGAAAAAATGAAATCCCATGCTTTGAACGACCGGGTTGACATTATAAGCAACAATCGGTGCTTGGAGAAAAGTAAAAATGTAAAAGAAACCCTCGACCGAAAAAATGTAAATGAAGACTTTTGCAAGAGCCCAATAACGCGATTTCCTGCCCAACATGTAAATTAGACCAATAATCAAGATGATGGGTGCAAAATTCACGAGAATTGCCCAAATAAAATCCCCTACAGAAGTATAAATGAACGTCCCATAATTGGCTTGAACCACGGCAATGGAGAAATATGCTTCAACGAGTGCTCCTATTAAAAATAAGAAGAGACTCAAACCCACTGCCATCCATACCTTTGAATTCACCAATAAAGCCTGTCCCTCTTCTAAGAAACCATCCAAGCCATCCTCGTCCAGTGCTTGATTCATGTCTGCCGCAATGAAATAACCTATCGTACAACCGATGACAATACCAATAATTTCAATGGCAATGTGCGGTGCCAATCCTACAAACCAGTCCGTTAATGACGAATAATGGGCAGGATAAAATAGAAGATTATCAACCAATGTCAAGGAAAATGTCAAAATTTCCGCAACAAAGATGGAATAAAGAGAAATTCGTAAAAAAGTTCGTGAAAATGGTTCCTGCTGACGATTTCCCGTGATCATCTGATATAACTTGTAAAAACCACCAAAAACGAATGGCAGGATGAACATCGCGCCTATCGTAAATTGGTCATCAAAAATAAAATATTCAGCAATAAAAATGAGAATTCCGAAAATATATAACACGATGTTCCGATTTTCTCGCTCTCCTCTAAACACGTACTTGTAAATCCCAACGACGCTAACCCAGAATAACACCGCTCCAATCGAACTTAAAATTATACGCAGAAAATTATTCGTAAGGATTAAAATGAACAAGAAAAAAGGATTTCCTGAACTGTAATAAGTACTCCATCCCAAATTGCTCAAGATCAAGGATAATGCTTCGGGTTCAATTAGCGAATTTAAAAGATAATCCTTCATGGAAATAACTACAGGATTGGACGACAAAATTACCAATAACAACCCAATGAATGATGCAGCAAGACCTGCTGCAAAAATTAAAATAACTGTTCGGAAAGTCTTGAAATTTAGAATGTTTTTTACGGAAAAACTATCCGTTTCCTGAAAACCTTCCAACTTTGGCACCCTTGTTATTTCATTTCGGAATCTTAAATTTTTGATAATTTTTTATTAAAAAGATCATTTTTTATAAATTCAATGCTTCTTGTTGATGAACATGAATTTCAGAAATTTAACTAAATAACTTACCATCTCACATCAATTAATTCTCCAAATTTAGAATTTCTCGTCCACCTCAAAAGATTGATCTTTAACAAGAATTTTATCTTCTCATTCATTCTTTTCAAAAAAGGGTAGCTTTTCTCATTCCGATTTTCTTTTTTGAATGAGTGAAATTATTCTAGAATTAACCGGCATTTTTTTTTTGTTCATCGTTAATTTATAGCGGGGGTTTCTTTTCAAACAAACCAATGAATGCAGACTCGACCAGTCTACAAATTTCTACAAAGTCATCGAAATCAGCCAAGTGGGATTTTTATTCTAGTGGTTTCCTGAATTCCGTTTCCATTTCTGCAGACGGCATGTATATTGTTTCTGGAAGCCATGACAACAAGGCCTATCTGTTTGAACGAAGTTGTAACACACCCGTCTGGACATATATAACAGGTGGCGATGTGTGGTCTGTTGTCATTTCTGCAGATGGTGAATATATTGCGGCAATAAGTTCTAATGGTGGTCTCTACTTTTTCGACCGGCATGCTGCAATAAAACCGTCGCCACTTGGTCAAATACCCGCCTTTGAAATTGTTCCCATCCTTGCATTGATAGGCGTCTTTGTAGTGATTCGAGCACTCATCCAAAAACGCAGAATTTCTTCACGTGAAAAATCCGTCCAAAAACAGCCATTCTAAATTCAATTCTTTTTTTGATTTGACTCCGTTGCGATGTTTTTTTTGTCTTTTTCTTCAACAAAATGTTATTTTTTTCGCCATATAATTAACCCAATTTTGCGAAATTTTCATTTTTCTGTATCAAAATTTATAAATCTTAGTAATATGCATTACTTCTTACTTGAGATTTATTGATTACAGAGATGATTTGAGGTCACAGCGCATGACTGAACCAATCTACAAGAAAAATTCGATTTTTTTTATTTCTAACGCCACGAGGCGTAAAATAATGTCATTTTCAATTTTATCGATTTTTACTTTTAGCATATTTATCGGTTTATTATATTCAACTGGACTGATATATCCTTTCTTGTCTTCTTTTCTGAATCTAGGGGGTAAATCTCAAGCAAATACGAGACTCTATTATCAAGAGAACCTAGAAATTAGGATCGATTCAAGTGGCAACCTTCGTGCCGCAGTTTCGTTTCTATCTGAGAAACCCTTTATTAGCGATGCTGTAAATGTATCATCTATTGCATATAATCGCATAATTGGAATGAGCCTTGACATATTTAATGATAATGAAACTTTAGCAAAGTACATGTCTCAAGATCCTTGGGATAATGTGAGCTCTGGTGAAATATTGCTATCGGTAGCATTTGCTTCCGAACTTGAGTTATTAGAATCCGAACTCCAGTCATATGGTGATGCACTGAAGAATGACATTAACATCGCGTTCAACTTGAACTCCACTCCTTCCGAATTGCAACTTACAAAAATAGGTACGTCATCCAGCTCTTTTACCAATAACAATTATGATACTGTTGTATATTCATCAAATTTCAGTACTGGAATAGATTATGGCTATTTTATTAGTATTGCAAATAATTCATTACCTGATGGCATAAAAAACCTGATTTTTACCGATGACGTGTATTCTCGAAATACAACACTCCATTTTGAGTGGACAAATGTCTTCATGCTTGCCGTCATGAACGATAAAATCTTGCAGGATTATTACAGAAATAAAATCCTTCTTTACGAGCGTGTTGATGAATATTATTCTTCTCCCTATAGTTTTAATACATCTAGAACGTTCGATACGGTATCCTTTGCAAGCGCGAGTCAAATAAATAACGTGAATTCATCTTTTGCGGAATCAACCTCTTCATCAATCACCATCCAGATTGAGAACTCGCAATTCCTTGGTTCTTATCCCGACATCACGCCCGAAACGAATACTTACCTTTATTATAATATGTCCCAATATGGCTTACTCGAAAACATCACGGTAGATTTTGTTTCCCCAATTGTTGTCATTAACCGAACTCTTCCCGTGGGAAATAATTTTGGCGACCTCGAATCCATCCAGCTTGATATTACGAATGCTACTGGCGTGCATTCCGTACAGGCAGAAATATATGAGTCTAACTTATTCCATAATTATGTTGACCGTGTCGTGAGAATTCCGAGTCCCAATCAAACCGTTCCACTCTCATATAACAATGTAACCGGTAAATGGGAAGGGGACCTGCCTTGTTATGTGCTGGATTCGGGTTCTTATACCATTACCTACAAAGCCATTTTCGGCAATGAAAAACAAACATACTCCTATTTATTCTCAAAACCCCGAATTCTCGAGGCGGGCGAGTTGATTGAAGACATCAACATCATGAATACGATAAGTATCGATTTTGACATCATCGACCCCCTGAATAATTCCATTCTAACGTTTAAGAATGATCAAACCGTCCAATTTGCCATTAACGTTTCGAGCAATTTCTCCATAAGCAGGGTATGGGGTGAAGTATATGATCATTTTAATT
>JALGVI010000127.1 GCA_029838215.1 Candidatus Helarchaeota archaeon
GAGTGCCAAGAGCTAATAAATTATTATGCGGTTATTGAAGCTGAAATAAGTAGACGGAGTTCTAAAAATGATGGATAAAGATGAATTAGAACGGGCTAAAAAAGGATTTCAAGATCAAATACAAGGTTATCGCAAGGATGACCTGAAAAAAAAACAGATAGAAAGCATAATTTCATTTTTAAGGGATAAAAATAACGTTTCCATTGAAGAAATAGCTCGACAAGTAGATCTCCCTATCAATTACGTTCGAATTCGGGTTGAGGAACTAATTCTTATTGGTCGGCTCAATGGAACCTTCAAAGAAGACGTTTATAGCCAATCCTGATCAATTCATAAAAAATTCGCTATAGATTTTCTGATAAAATTTTCAGGAGATTTTCTCTTCGATTTTCTTTATATTCGTAAAAACCGATATTTACTTCCAGATCTTCTTTTATGAATTCTTTCACGGTCTGAATTGAACGAATGGTAATGCTTTCTATTGGCAAGACAATTCCAATGGCTGTTTTTCCTTCTGCTTTTTTTCGGGCCTTTTGTATCTTCTTGAAGTTTTTTTTCCATTTCTTTATCTGGTTTGAAAACCAAAAATAAACGATGTCTTGGTAACTTAATAAGTAAGAGAAATCCTGTCCAATCAATTCTGCCTTGTCTAAAAAAGGAACATCGCATCCTCCGATCAAATCTTGATCTACTTTTCTGGCTTGCACGAGAATCGCGCCTACAAATCTTGTGATTGAATTGCGGCGAAATTTAATCCATTCTTGTAGTTGTTTCTGTTTCATGACTTTTTCGATATCCTTAATCTTCGATAGTTCTTTTTTCCGTAGGAATTCACGAATGCCTAACAAATTGAACCCTTTTTTAAACAAATCTTGTTCTGATCGATCAATTAGATTCTCGATCGAACGTTTTTTTAAGGCATCTTCTTGACAAATGTTACAAAAACAGCTATAACCTGTTGATTCAGTTCCAAATATTGGAAATCGCACGTGGCTTAATTCAACACCATTGAAATGACCTTTTTCACGAAGTAATTTGAATGTTTTAAGGAAAATCTTTGGGAGTATCTTCTGATTTGGGCAAATCCATTTTGGATTAAATTCTCCTAAATGATTTTTTAATGAAAGTGATGGTTTTACGGAGATGAGTTTTTCATTATATAGAGTCGGAAATCGCACGTGAATGCCGATATCTTCATCATCCAAGATCGTGCTCAATTCACCAAATTTATTCAATTCTTTCTCATCAAAAAAAACGTTTAAATCATCATCAATGCAGGGGGGATTCATCTTAATGACGATATTAGAAAAATTACCTTCATTTAAAAAAGAAATGAGATTTTTTATTTTCGATAGGACATCAAGGGAAACATGCAGGTTAAAGCTCATTGAATCATCATTAACTGTCATTTATCAAGCTGGGGTCCAAAGTAAACCCACACGCTGGACATTGTGGTGAGAAACCCTTCGCAAGTAGTTTTAATTCTCTTTCCTCAATGATTTTCTTGCAATTTGGACAATGCAATTGAAGTTCATAGTTTGGTTTCTTTTTGACATCGCTTGAAGTGTCGGGTAAGTTCTTCCATATCTTCGAATATTTCTGTCACTTCTTCGTATGCAGAATCATCCTCAGGAATTGCTTTTTTCGCAGTAGCCATTATCTCATCCAGCTTTGAAGGTGCTTTTTCCTGTTTGGAAATTTTCTTTTTGGGTTTGGGTGGTTTGATTTCCGCTTGTTTTTCTTGGTGGAGTTTAATTTCGTTTAATCGTGTATTTGTTTCAAGATTTTCTTGCATCATCTTTTCTAATATGCTTTCGTGATCTTGAAGTAATTGTTCAAGTTTTTTGCTTTCTTCTTCAAAATTCCTGATTTTTTCTAAATTTCGATGGCATTTTTCCTGCAAGTTCATTATTGTCATCTTGTCTTTTTCCACTTCCTGCGTGAACGAATCGATTCTTTTCCGCGTTTCAAGTATTTTATTTTTAGCGATCTTTAGTTCTTTCTCTGCGTTTTCTACTTCATTTCCTATATTAGTTAAAACTATTTCGTGATTTTTTATTTTCTTTTCTATTTCCTGCAATTTTTCTACTTGGATGCTTTTTTCGGCTTGAAGGAGTGCCAAGACTTGTTTTTGTTGGACGTCTTGTGATTTTTCTCTCTTGAATTCTTTTTCTGTTTTCTGAAGGTTTTTCGAGAATTTTTTCAGTGCGGATTTAATTGAGTTTTGTTTCTTTTCCATTCGAATGAGATTTTCGAATGCCGAAGCCATTGTTCCGCTTGCCAGAGTAATGTCATATTGCAAGTCTTGAATGTCGTCTTCTAAAGATTTCTTTGGTTGTTTAACTTGTTGTTGAACTTTTAAAATGGTCTTTTCTAATTCTTCCTTGCTATCGTTGAATAGCTTCATGGAATCTCTAATAAAATTCTCTAGATCAAGAATTTCTTTGTTTATATTCTTAGCATTATCGATTGTAGCTATAAGGTATCCCGGAAATGATCTCAACGTTTCAAAGGATATCTGCTCTATCCCTGGAACTTCTTCTTTTGGAATTTTAGGAGGACTTACAGCTTCGTGTACTATTTCTTCTTTTATTGTTTCTACTACTTCTGAAGGATGAGCTTCTTCTGGAATGATAGGGGGTGGAACTGTTTCCATTTCTTCAAAGATTTCTTCAATCTCCTCTGCAGTAATATCCGTTTCTATTTCTTCGATTTCCATGGTTTGTTGAGGTGCCTCTGAACTCGTGACTTCCTCTTCTTTTCCAATGCCTTCTTCTTCTATCATTTTTTCAAAAGGTGTAATTTCTTCTTCCACTTCTTCGATTATTTCTTCTTCCTCGATTAGACCGTAGTCTTCGGAATAGATCTCATCGGGCTCTTCCACTGCAGTTACAGGTGTCAAATATCCCAATTCATCTTCTTCCAGGACCACTTCTTCTTCCTGTAATTGTTCAACTGTCTTTTCCTTGCCTACATCTTCAAAAAAGGAGTAATATTTGATTTTCTTGCCCTTCTTGAGAACCTCGTCAAAGCTAAACGGCACGAATAATCCATTAGCAATGAGTGCCGAGATCTCTTGAAATATGTATTCTCGGGGCATTAAAGATTCTCGGTTGATTTTTTCATATAAATTACCGATGAAGAAGTACCCCTCTTTCGAGAGGTCACGAGCATCCATCAGAAGCTGATTCTGAAAGTGATTTAATGATTTCTTTAATGCTTTATAGGAAATTCTATATGGAAGTATTATTGAAATATCAAATATCCTGTCCAATAATTCCAAAACTTCTGCTTTATTAGAGATTGTTCCGGATGTCTTGATTTCTTGGAGGACATTAACCTCAAGGTACTGCAAGAATCGCGTTAGTCCCCGTAAAAATCGCTCTGAAGGAATTTTATTCGTGACGATTGCCAACCTAACAGTTAGACCATCATCAATGATTAATTTAAGACCGTCGTGGAACGTCAAATCCAAGGCGGCTTTATAGCCAGGAATGTCCGTTCCGTGAGTATTAATGAGACTCACGATAGACTCGTTTTCAGCTGTTTCAAAATCCTCTTTATTGTAATGATCTTCGAATAAAACAATTTTCTTTTCTCGTTGAACTAAAAATAATTTCCTGATACTGATCAGGTCGTTAAAATAATCGAAGATTTTTTGTGTTTTTTGTTCTAAAACAGCAACCTTTTTTGCTTTTACACGCTTGACAATAATGCCAATTCCAGCTCCTACAATCATGACCGAACCTATGCCAACTGCGGCTAAAATGGTAATGACAACCGGACTAATGGAAACGGATATTTGTTGCTCATTTGAAGAATAGGAATTCACGGATGGATTTGGCCAATTATAATCTTGTTCTTCAATCCAGCACGTGAAAGTGATTGATTGAACATCGAACCCTATGAGTGTTTTTGACGTAATGCGAAATTCACCGTTTCTATTGATTTCTTTCTCGCCACTTTCAACTGCAATTCGTCCATTTACATGATGATAAATAATTGAATAAGAAACTCGAACCTCGCGCCAATTGAATCCCCAAGAAGGTGGTTCTACGAATCCACTTCCTAAATTAACTAATACTTTTCCCGATATGCTCAAGGTTTCTAACGAGAATATGGATTTCGGAACAACCAAATTCTCAAATGTTGCATTTGCTCTTTCTAAAATCGTGAGATTGTAACAGAAATCATGAGTGACTAAATATGGTGCATTAATATGAAACCAAACGTAATAATCCCCGGGAACCAGAAATTCTAATAGATCAGTAGAAAGGTTAAGCGGTTGAGATAACGACCATTGTCCCGCAGAGAAGGTTAAAATTTCTTCTGATTTTAAAGTTGTATTAGCTAGATCTGTTATTCGTACAGTTACTGTTGCATCATAAGTCAAATCCACGGTGGAATTAATACCCATTTCTTCAAACCCTGTACCATAGATCCAAGCCGAACAATTTATGATGGGAGAAATCGCAAGATGCTTCCATTGCGTGTATGTTGTATAAGGGTCATTAAGTACGTCTATGAAAGCCCTCCACCTAATTATTGTGAGATTGATGTAAACGGTGCTAAACTCATGATTGAATTTCTTATATGTAATGTTAATAAAATAGGAGCCAGGTATGAGTCCATTGCTACTATTTAGGAGTGAAGTATTGAGTATTAAATCATACCTACCTGGAGTTCCTAATGTCATCGAAAGTTTCCACGAATTAATTAACGTCAGGGATTCATCCTCCAGTGTTACATTTACTTCGGTATCTGATGCGTTATCTAGTCCATAAACACCACCGCCTACACTCTCACTATTATTATAAAACGTCGTGTATGCACGTGATTGATTAATGTAGAGTTCCAAATTATACATTCCCGTAACGTTGGACTTTCCTACGAGTTCTGATTGCGTTAAATTTTCTAAGATGTCGATTTGAATGTCCACGATTGCTTTCTTCTCAAAATTTGTTTTATTCGCATATAATGTAAAAACTTGATTTGGACCTGCATTGACTCGACCGCCTGTATAAAGCGTTAGTGTATAATTTTCCCAAACCGGATTATATAGGCTGGAAATGGGAATGCTCCAATTAATACTAAACGTGACTGGTTCAGGAACCGAACCTCTCGAATAGTTATATTTTACCGTTAGCGAAAAATCTTCATAGCATTTAATGATCAAGGTCTTTACATCCCACGTAAAATCAGTCTCGTGTAGAGAAATTGTTGTAGGAAGTGTAAGAGTGGCATTGTCAAATCCCAATCGGCTTGCATGAATTCGTAAGGAGAAAATCGTTGAATAGGTAATGTTAATCTGAAATGTCATGTTATACAGTCCGTTACCCATATATTCTTGGGAAAGAATGGGGATGGTGCTCGGAGATCCTGTTATATTGGATGCTGTAAAAACGGCATTTGATATGTTATAATTTGGAAAATGCGTTGTATCGTTATACGTGACGAGCAACGAAAAGAAATCGCCGCCTTTCTCGTTTATTGATGCATTCACGCTCTGAAGGGACGTGCTCGCATTATGTATGTTCCACGTGAACCATCGTGAATCGTTATAATATACTCCTTGCTTGCTTGCATTCACTCTCACGACATGTTGCAAGTCTTGAATGTCTGGATATGCTTGAATCAGGTCAGTATAGTTGATTAGGATGGAATACAAACCACTCCCTACATCATAGGAATTTTTTATGTCAACGGGTGATTGTGAATCTAATTGCACGTTCAGAAACTCCAAATTTGTGAGGGGAGTCCCCCGATAATCCGTAAATCTAACGTATAGAGTGATGTTTTCTGGGCACCACGTGTCAATGCTGGCAGGGTTCTCAACATACGGCTCCGTAGGTCCCGAAAAATTGTGAAACGTGATGTTCAATGAAACGAGAGAATTGTAAATCGTGATGGTTTTGTTTTGATAACCCATTCTCAAACCATCGAAAACTGAAATCTGAATGATCAATTGACCGGGCTTGCTCAAGTCATTTTGAATTGTCCAATCCGAGAACGTGACTGACGTTCCTGAGCACGCAAGATTCTTTTGCTCGTAAATGAGCGTGTCATCCGTGGCATTAAAGATCGTGAGGTTTGCATGACCTGAATCTAAGGTTCCTATAAATGCTGCCGAGATCCTCAGCGTATCATCAATCCTAAACTCATCCAAGCTGGTAGAGCCATTGATTCGAACATTATTGATGAAGTTCAGGCTTGTATCAAAGAAGATGCTCCACCATCCTGCTTGGTAATTCGAAATGTCGATGGTGTAGTTATTGTTTGCAGGTCCCGAAATCGAATAGCCAGACGATCCTCCACTTGGATTCGTGACATTTTCCGGACTACCTCCCCAATATTGTGGATACTCTACTGAAAACGTGATCTGATTATATTGTGAATAAGGTGCCACTCCCGCTGTAGGAACGTGCATCATTATTTCCCATCGAACATCCGTTTCATCAGAATAGTTCGCATGAAATCTCGTTGAGGCATTCGTATATTCCGTGACATCAAAAGAATGGGAAATATCAAGCGTGAATGAAGTGTTGGCGATTACTCGGAAGTTCTTCGCACCTTCGGAATCCCAATTATCTCCATCATTGATCGTTATCGTCCCTCCGTTAATGCCCGAATCTACAACCGCTTGATCTTGCCCATAACTTGGGCCATACTGAATGCGCAAATCAATTGAACTCGGCTTGGCGTTATCGTGCCACACTTGCACGTAAACATGATCCAAATACAAGTATTGAGGACCCGGATCTTTACCTATCCCATGTGTTTCGTTTCCGTTGTATCTAATCCGACAAATGCCTCCACTTGAGATGTAGTTATTGTTGTTATAATTTTGGGTTATGGTTTCCTCTGTTAATTGGTCAAAGGTTTCCGTGTCCTTCGTCCAAGACGATGTGCCATAGTTGTAATACCAGACATCTATGTCAAAGTTTTGCCTAACACCTTGACTTCCCTGACTATAAAAATATACACGGCTTACGTGCGAACTTGTTGTTATTGAAGAAAAATCGAATTCTAAAACAATCTCCACAATAGTTCTGCTCGTTGCAACAGAAGCACTGATCACGGAGGAAGATAGTGTTATGTCGGAGATCGTTGCTTGAAATTGTGTACCTTGAGAATTTTTGGGCAGATTCCATGATAACACTGTTGGATTTCCAATATTAGTGGCAGTCTGAGTTCCCGTGATATATCTTTCTGCTTCAAGCAAATCCCCCGAACCCGGACTATCGGGAACATTTGTATCTAAAACAGATAAATCAGGATTGGTAATGGGATTTCCTAAAATGAATGGACTTGAGCCTACTCCTGCAGTCAAAAAAGAGAGTAGTGGAACAAGAATGATAAATGTAATGCTAAAGGTGATGAATAAAAGAAGACCCGCTTTTCTTGCATTTTTCTCACGCATCATGTTTCAACTCACGTGATGTTTGTTAATTTATTTCTTTTTGCCA
>JALGVI010000128.1 GCA_029838215.1 Candidatus Helarchaeota archaeon
AATCCCAGCTTCATCCATTTGTTGAATTAAAAGCTCACCACGTCCGTCATGACTGACTTTCATGAAGCTGGAGTTTAGGATGCTTTCTTTATCTGACTTCAATAATGCTGCCATATAACTTGCCATATTCTGCCAAAACTTTTCGGGAATGTGTTCTCGAGTCCAAACATGAGCATGCACGTCAAGAATTGCCAAAATTAAACACCAACAACTTATTTTTTTAATTCTATGTTGAATTATCAAAATCTTATATAATATATAGGTAGCTTGCAAATCATCTTTAAGAAGTTCATGCGAATTCTTTATTCAGAACAAAGAGTTGGATGGCTGATGTCCGAAGAAGAAATTGATTTCTCCATTGAAAATCTGAAAAAATATGAAAATCGGCTTGCTGAATTGGAAAAGGAGCAAGATGACCTGATCACACGTTACAATGCAAATATTGAAATGATCGAGAAAGAATCAGAGCAAATCTCTAAAGTGAAGAAGGATATTTCTGAAAAAATAGATTCTTTGAAGCCAAAAATAGATTCAATTCAAAGGGAGGTCAATGAAGTCCAATCCAACATTCGGGAAAAGAGCGAATTGATTAAAAAAATAAAACTGGAAATCGTAACTGAAAAAGAAAAAATTGCTCCATTAAAAGAAGAACTAAAGAAATTGAAAGAAGAATTCAACTTGCGCCGCAAGGAAGCACAAGGAGAGCGGGAAATTCAAAAAGAAATTCGTTTAAAAATGACAAAAGCAAGGGAAGAGAATAAAAATATCAAAGAACGGCTTGAGATCATCAAAAAGGAAGTTAAAAAAGTTAAAAAGATAGTCGAAAGCCTGCAAATAATTGCTGATTTAGAAGATTAATGCATTTAAGATCCGTCATCTATTTCTTTTTCTTCGGTTTAGCCTTTTTTTCTTTTTTAGGTTTTTCGCTCTTCTTACTACCTTCTGGAGGTGAAAGGAGTGCCCATTTATTACCAAAAAGATCCACGAACTCTGCCCGATATCCTATCTCCTCTGATATCAGCGTTTTGGTTATCAAGATGCGTCCGCCTAAATCCTGAACTTTATCCAATATCTTATCTATATCGTCTACCATGATGTATGGTGTAATGCCACGCTCAGGTATGTCTTCTGTAGGCACTAAATTGCCGTGTGGAGGATAAGCTGCTTCAAAGGTTAGATAATCAGCTCCTTCGACATCATTGATCTTCCAATCAAATAATTTCGAATAAAATTTACGTGCGCCTTCTAAATCCGTGACCGGAATGTCGATCCAATATATGTATGCCATCTCAAATTGCCTCCGAGTACGAAGAAATATTTCAATTCTATTTTGCCGAAACTAATACTTAAAACCGATCTCATGTTTGAAAATTAATTTCAAAAATGAAACCGATTTATAATAAATCAAGAACTCATTTGTAAAAAAAACGTAAAAAATGATTTTTTTTGTTCCCGCTTTTATCTTCTTCTACTCATCTATCATGTCTCAAGCATTTTAAAAAACATACCGACAAAAACTCGATGATTAAGAATAAAAAATGAACATTTCTACTCATCATTCTATCATGCTTCTAATAAATTCTTGATCACGATACCAAAAATATAAAAAATTATCACTTATTATAAGTCTTGGAGATGATCTTGGTGCCAGATTTGAACGATGAAGAACATATAAAAGAATTGATAGAAAGCAAGCTCAAGAGATTCCAATGCGAGATCATAAAATCGTCTCTACCTGAAGTAAGAATTAACGAAACTCCGTCAAAGAACGTAGAAGTCGAACTTCCTGAACGTGATCTCTTGAAATAAGGAAGAATTCAATAATTCCATGCGTCTATTTTTTAAATTTTTAGATCAAAAAATAAATCTACCCCATACTTATCGTAGAGTTCATCAATGAGATAGATCAATGGATTTAAATGATGCTTGTACCGAGACCAAACAAGATTTCTTGAATGTTCTGCCCAATGTAAAAAACCCTCTGAATCAAAACACGGGTCTTTGGGACGTGGCGTTACCTTCACGATGGGTGGTTTTTCTGGGTAATCCGCATTGAATAAAACCCTCGTGGTTCGGACGATGGCATCCCGCCATTTGGAAACCATGAAAATGCCTTTATGCTTTATTTTCTCATCTATGAATTTCCATTCGTTCGGGTGTTTTTCCACGATTTCATTGACGTGTTCTGCAAATAATGCAAAATTTTCACTCATCTGAAGACGTGCCTCCAACGGGCTCCGCATTCCAGTAAATCTTGGTAGATTGTTTCACAATATTTCCGATCGAATCCCTCAACGAAACCGGAGTCTTTCTTCCCATCACTATTTGGTATAACTTCAGCGTGAGCATGTTCATTCCCACGTCTCGAATATTAGTATACCCAAGACTCAAAGTATCGATGATTTGCTCATTGTACTTCCATAAAAGCCGCGTGGCAACATCCCGCACGGTTTCCGTCTCATCACTTTCGATATAATCCGTGGTCCCTAACATTGGACAAATCCAAATTAGCTCAACCATTACGATTTCCTCAAGTCGGATGAAATTATAATGATTTTTTAGTTTTTGGATCAATAGTTTTCTTATAAATTATGCAGGATTCCTAAATTAAGAATTTATTTCCTTCTGAAATTACAAGTCTTTACGGTACTAGCAAAATCATGTGAAAACGTTATAAAAAAAGAATCCCATGTCGTCGTGAATCATTCTTTTGTAGTGAAGATCATGCCAAAAAAAGAATACTCACGAAAAATCACGCTAGAAGAAGCAAAGGATAACAAGATTCTAATTGAGAAAAAAGCAGTAAAGCTCTTTCCTTCAAGTGGAGAAAAATTTCGCTTGATTTTTGGTAGAACTCATGTAGAAACTGAAGTAGAAGCCATCGATTGCCAATGTGGAAAGAAAAAAAAGCCACATCAACACTATTATCTGAAAATCCCTGCCGAACTTCCCATTCGCGTCAATGAAAAAGTAACGATCACGAAGATCACGGATGAAAATTACCAACTTACCAAATAATCTTTGGGACTTACGAGATTGGGTTTTGATCATGGATGAAAAAACCGAAAGACGCATTCAGCAACTTGTCCATGAGGCATTCAATGCCATCATGAAACAGGATCTTGATACACTCGAACCCGTTCTGCAAGAATTAGAAGATCTTAAAGCACAATTCCCAACTTCTGAAAAAGAATTGGTCGAATGGTCTTGTTTTACGGAATTTCCCATCCACAAAGCATTAGATCTTTATGTTGGCGAAGACCACGTTTCGCTTTATTATGATTCGGGTTATGATTTCAAGGCTTGCAGGTATTTATATACAGATCACACGAATTCAATGTTATTCTTGAAGATTCTTCTCCGATTTTCTCCCATCAAGATTACTCGTGAAGAAATATAATAGATTCCACGACAACTTCAGCATCAATATTTTCAGGGAGATTTCATGGAAAAATTCGAAAATTTACTGAAAAAAATCCCGTTCCCCATCAAGCTAACGGCATCCAAATTCGTGAATCTATCTTTTAGAGCTCGAACTGAAAAACACGTTGAACGAGTGAGAAAACTATGCCGAATTCAACTTCGTGCTTTGGATCTCTTACAAGAACGATTACAAGCTGGAATTACAGAAATCGAAGTCAAGAACTTCCTTATAAAAGAAGTGAAGAAATCTGGAACTCACCTAGGATGTCCAATACTCGTTGCATTTGGTTTAAACACTGCCAACGTCCACGCTTTTGCAACAGACAATCCCTTGAAAGAAAACGACATCATCCTGATTGATTTTGGATTGAAATTCTCGCTCATTGACACGGTGGGGAATGATATCACTCGTACCTATTTTCATGGAACTCCAACCAAGAAACAGCTCGAGATCTACAAGATCGTCGAGATTGCACAAAAAAATGCAATTGAAAGAGTAAAGGCAGGGAGAACGACATTCGAAGTTGATAATGCTGCTCGTTCCTTCATCAAAGCTCACGGCTTCGACTTTCCACACGGTGTAGGTCATGGTATCGGGCGTTACATCCATGCACCTCCATTTCTTGACCAGAATAATTGGTATGAATTAAAAGAAAATGATATCATCACGATCGAACCTGGGATTTATGTTCCCGGCGAGTTTGGAGTCCGCATTGAAGATGTTCTTCTCGTTACCAGAGATGGTTTTGAAATTTTATCTCGAAGTCGGTGATTCCTGAGTCTATATAAAGGAGGAAGGACCATAGAATAGTAACGAATTTTTATTTCGTATTTTATAAAAAAGATGTGAAATTTCATGAAAAAAACAATGGAAAACTTGTTAAAAGCCTTCGTAGGTGAAAGTCAAGCACGAAATCGATACAGGATGTATTCGAAGGTTGCAAAGAAAGAAGGATACGTTCAAATTGCTGAATTATTCCTTGAAACTGCTGAAAATGAATGGGAGCACGGTAATACGTTCTTTCAATTAGCACAAGAGTTAAAAAAAGATAATTCCAAAAAGCCGGATGCTTTAAAATTCAACACGGAAGCACCGTTCATCTTGGGCACCACTGTGGATAATTTAAAAGCCGCAATCGCAGGAGAACATTATGAAAATTCGGAATTGTATCCAGAATTTGCTGATGTTGCCGAAAAAGAAGGATTTACGAAGATTGCAACTCGAATAAGAGCGATTGCAAAAGCAGAATTACATCATGAAGAACGTTACACGGCTTTACTGAAAGAAGTTGAAGCAGGGACTGTTTTTAAAAAGGAGCAAGAGGTCGAGTGGACCTGCATTGAGTGCGGATACGTTCACAAAGGTAAGGAACCTCCGCAAAAATGTCCTTCATGTGATCATGATCGGGGATATTTTAAAATCAAGTGTGAAAAATATTAAAAATCATTCCTCTTCCATTAGAAGCTTGAAAGTATCAACGAGCTTCGGCTTTATTTTTTCTTTTTTTGAATATAATTTCAGTATGTGATAGCAACTCGGACAATATGTCGTCAAGAAGTCTCCGTGAAAATCATTAATTCGAATGCGGGCAATTTTATCAATGTTATCTTCAATGTGCATCAGACCCATCCCGCCGCCACAACACCAGTGTTTTTCTTGCTCCATCACGTGATATCCACTCGTTTCTAAAATATCGTTGATTTTATTCATGATATCTGCTCTCCCCCTGTATTGAAGTTGGCATAAATGCTGGATGCTTATCGTTCCGCTCTTCTTCTTTGTCGGCTCTAATAAATCTCCAATGAAAACCACTTCTGGCTCAATATCATCATAAAAATTATTGAAAACGTCATAACAAGCCGGACAAACGCAAATTATCCTCTTGTACTTTCCCGAATTAAAAATCTCCGTGTTTTTCTTCACTAATTGATTTAAGACCTCTGTCTCTCCCGAATCTAATAAAGGAATGCCGCAACAAGCCTCCGTTTCAAGAACCGTGAAATGATACCCCTTGCTCAAGAGATATCTAATAGCATTTAAGGTAAATCGCGGGACTTTCATCGTGCTCAGGCATCCCATGAAGAGCAAGGTATCACTTTCCTCAGGAACTTCACTCGGAATTTTTAATCTATATGCCGAACGACCGAACGGCGTACCGTGCTGTTTAAATGACTTGATCATTACATTCGT
>JALGVI010000054.1 GCA_029838215.1 Candidatus Helarchaeota archaeon
AAATAGCTCACCAGCTACACAAAGGCAAATTCTTTTTTGAGAAATAAAAGATCAATACTCACCATAAGAGATTGTTGAAAATTCTTAATTAATTCTCCATGTCGAGGTTGATTTGGTCATGACTCATTGGGATGTCATAATTGTTGGCGGTGGACCTGCAGGATCCATGGCGGCAAAATACTTGGCTGCTGGAAATAAGCGTGTTCTGATAATTGAACGAATGCAACCACCGCGAGATAAGGTATGTTCAGGTATAATTTCCACGGAAGCGGTTCGGATCTTGAAGAAAGAATTCGGAAGCGGTCTTCCTTCTGTTCTTTGTGTTGATCCCCCAAAGGGTATTGGAATTCGACTTAAAATGCCCCAAAAAGATGATTTCATCACTCAGCCATACGAATTTTTCAACGTGTGGCGGCGCACTTTTGATTATTGGTTGCTCCTAAAGGCTTCTGAAGAAGGTGCAGAAATTCAAACCCGCACCGAAATGGTCGATCTAAAGCAGGAAGAGAATGCCGTGACACTTACCGTGAAAGCGAAGGATTTCAAGTCAAATACATATAAAAAATACCAAATTAGTGCAGATGCTGTCATTGCTGCAGATGGTGGTTCCAGTCGTATTCGCAAGATTCTCTATCCTGAAATGAAATCCATCCATGCACACGCATATCAAGAATACTGGACTTATGATAACGTGAATCTTGACATGGATTACTTCCATGCATTCGTGACTGAAGATTCTCCCATCTATGAAAGCGTTTGGATAAAAGATGGGATGCTCATCATCACGACCGGAGCAACTTCAGGAAGAGAAGTCCTTGCCAATCAAGAGCGTTTCATTCATTACTTGCAAGATAATTTTAACTTGAAGCTAAAGAAGAAAATTCGTGCGGAATCAATCTATCAAGACATAGGATCCTTTTCAGAATGTAATTTCATTTTTGGAAAGGATCGGGTGCTATTAGTCGGCGAAGCAGCTCGGCTGATGGATATTTTTGGGCAGGGAATTCCCGCAGCACTCCAGAGCGGAAAAGGTGCGGCACTTGCCATACTTGATACAGACTCGGAAATGCCTCTTATCGACCGTTATCAAAATCGTTTGAGGAAGTACGTGAAATCACTTAAACGGAATTGGAAGGTCCTACGACAAATGGGACAGATTTTTTGAATGAGTGAATGATGATGAGTGAAGACACCACGAAATTTGTTGCATCCGATATAATTAAGCGAGATTCGTTTAAATCTCTATATAAAAAGACACTAGACTACTTGGTTTTCCAATTATACAGCCATTCAAAATTCATCTATGAGAAATACGGAATGGAGGCTCTTGAAGAATCATACCTTGATAACCAACAGCATTTTTTTGACATAAAAATGAGTAAAGGAATGAAAGTCTTTGAAGGAATCATAAAAAAACTTCCAAAAGGTCTGAAAATCAAGGAGGGCTTGAAATATTTCATTGATGAAATGCAATTCATGGAATCGCCTTCAAACATAGTCATACATGAGCGAAGCTCAACTCACGGTGTTTTTGAAATCACGAGATGCACGATACGTAGAATTTTCAACAAGTATGCAAAAAAGGATAAAAAGGATGAGTTAATAGATAAATGCTGCGTTTGGTGTCAGCTCAGCACGTCGATGTCCGATGGATATGGATTGAAGTTCACCATCGAATTGACCAAAAAAGGCTGCATGAATTATTTAGAATGATTTTGTGAAAAAAAAAAGATTTACAATTTAGATGGTGAAAACGATTTTATTAGATGCTTGCCCAAATTTTTAATCATCTTTAATTCAAATCGATCAAGTTTTTTCTTTAATTAATGGTGTTTTATCATGAATCAATCTGGATTTGACGCATTAATTGTCGGTGGAGGCGTTGGCGGTACTGCCATCGGAGCTCTACTTGCAAGTAGTGGTAAAAAAGTTGCACTTTTTGAAAAGAATAAAATCATTGGAGGACGGTGCCTGAGTTATGAACATCAAGGATTTTTGGTAGATCTCGGGGTTCATTTATTCGGGGTCGGAGATAAGGGATATATTGGTGATGTTCTCCGAAAGATCAACCGTCCAACGGCTTTAGAGTGGGTCATTTCGAAGGATCCTCGTCCGACGATGTTCTACAACGGTAAAATGGAAGTTTATAGTCGCAAGAACATGAGTGCGGCAATGGGGACCAGCAAAGAAGATTTCGAATTAGCAATGAAATTCTTTACAGATTGTCTCTCCATGCGTAAAAAACAAATCAAGGAACTTTATTACACGGGATTGACAGATTTTATAAACAAGTATTCAACAAACCCAACCCTTCACGTGTTTGTCGCCATGATTGCTGCTCAATATTTCTGCACGGATCCCCGAGTCACTTCAGCAGGGGAATTCATACGGTGTTTTCGCCAAGTCGTGAATTCGAAATCTTCTGCCTACCCTAAAGGTGCTTGCATCGCCATTCCCAAAGCATTCCAACAAGCCATCGAAGATAACGGGGGCAAAATCCATCTTGATACAACTGTGAAAAAAATCATCGTTGAGAATGGACGGGCAATAGGAATTGAACTCAAGGATGGGACAACTCTAAATGCAAAAATAATTATAAGTAACGCAGATATTCAAAATACGGTTCAGAACTTGGTCGGGGAAGAGCACTTTCCAGAAGATTACGTTAAACGCGTGAAGAACTTAACATACGCAACACATTGCTTGGCACTTAAAGTAGGGCTGGATGAAAAAGTAACCGATCAAAAACTAATCATGTACGTTAGAGAATCATTAAGCGACCCTGCCGCCATTCAAGAAACCACGACTATAGACATGAAATCCGTGCGGGGAGGAATGATCACTTCGCCAACGAATTATGATGAAAAATTGGCACCCGCAGGAAATCAATTGATCTTTTTCGGTACTGCATGTCCAGGTGGTCGACCTGAAGAAGAATACAAAAAATTTGGTGAGAAATGCTATGAGGCTCTCCTTCAAGTCATACCCACAATTGAAGACCATGTCTTATGGAAAAAAGTAGATTCTCCTAACTTGATAGAAGCATATGCTGGAGAATATGGCAATATTATTGGCGTTGGGCAGACAATTGATCAAATTGCGGAAAGACGACCATCCCAAAAATCACCCATTGAGGGTCTCTATATTGTCGGCGCAGAGGCGGGAGGACACGGTATCGGGGCTGAACTTGCGGCAAATTCCGCCATGGAACTATTCGAAATGCTTCAAAAATAACTTCCAAAACCATTTCATTTGATGTAGAAATCGATCATTCCTTGAAACGAGTAGGATGAACATGACGAAATTAGAAAATGACATTCTTGAAGAAATGATCAGGATTGTTGGCGAAAGAAACGTGTCCAACGACCCCGTGATAACTCAGGCATATGCTTATAATTGGTGTAATGAACTCGTTAATATAAGGCGGGGAAAAGAACCGAGCATAATTGGTGATGGATAACTATCTCGAATAATTCTCATCGAACTCAGGATCTTTCCGTGAAATTTTATCCAATAATTATCTTCCAAATTCTGTCGTTTCCCCCTAGATGCATTTATATGAATATTCAGATATGATTTTTTGAATATTACATCTTTTGATGAAAAAGGACGCATTCGCTAATGATCTACGATTTCTATATTCTCGAACGGTCTGGAACGTGCATTTTTCACCAAGCATTTTCTGCACTTGATCGAAAGCAAGTCGAAGCTGATTTGATTTCGGGGTTTTTTTCTGCCATGTGTTTATTTTCGCGTGAAATTGCTGACAAGCATTTGGAAATCTTAGAATTGGAAGACGTTCGATTGGTCTTTACTGAAGATAAACTTGATAATCAAGAATACATATTTGTTGCTTTTGTCGATGAAAATGAAAGTGTCTTGCAAATTCAGGACATATTAAAGAAAATTTCGAAAAAATTCTTTCAAAACTACAAGCATATCTTGAAAAATTGGAATAGAGATACCGAGATTTTTACCGATTTCCAAAAACAAATCGAACTGATCATCATCAAGGCAGATATTGACCGATTCATGTTAATAGAAAAATTGGAAGAGATAGTCAAGATTGAACAGCAAACACACCTTGAAGGACTTTCCATATATACTAGCAAAGGAGACCTCATGATTTCGAATATAGAGTTACCATCACCTCTTAAAAAATTCATTTCAAGAACCATTGAGTGTCAATTCAAGACATCCGTAAAAATTGATGAATTATTTTTCAAGTACGAGACGAAGTACATACTGATTAGACCAATAACCAATTCCCTAGTGGGCGTTTTTCTCACAGCACCGAAGACACCCTTCAAACTTGGAATTTCACTTGCTGACAACTTGGTTAAAATCCTCAAGGAAAAAATTCAAGTCGCTCAATAAAAGATTTTTTAGAAGCTCCGTTCATTTCGGATTAATAGCAGTCTTGAGTGAAAAGCACAAATATTCGCTCCAACCTCAACCTTCCAAAATCGAGCTAATGGTTCGCATTTAGCCCTGAACACATATAGGATCGGAATTTTTATCCCTTTTTCATCCCGATAATAGGCGAAGGTCTCAAAATTATTCTGTCCTTTGGAGATTACTAAGTCCGCTTCATCTAATGCCTTCAAAAATTCAGGGGAAGGGTTATTTTTCGTGAATCCGAGACAGAATCTTGCGGTTGGTATTATCGTAGAATTAGGAACTTCATCAAGATTGACTTGTCGGGCATCAACAACCGTGCAGTCATTGGAATACGGCGCATCCTTCACGACCAAAAATATTTCATTTCCCAACGATACCAAAAATTCAATGAGAATCTTATCGAAGGCCACTTCACCAGCATTATCCAAGCAATAAAGGATTCTCTTTTTCCCGTCTTTCATGAGGTCAAATAATTGCGCGGTGTCGTCCAGATCTAGTCCGTGTTCCTTTATTTTTTTAAATTCCGTGAATAATGCTTCTGAATCTAATTCTACTTCGTGATCTCCCGTTGCAAAATCAATGATATTACCAATGATGCTTGCGAAAATGGCATCCCTAAGATGCTCTTCGGTCTTTCCCGATGATATGACTTTCCGTATCCGTGCTGCTACTTGGGTGCCGATCTCATTGCTTTGCTTTTTTTCTTCGATGAATGGATCGGGGCATCCCGTTTTATCTTCAATGATCTCCAACATTTCATTTGCAAGCTCAACGGTGAGAGTTTTGCTTGAAATGTCCTGCAACTTGCCATACATTTCTCGAACTAATTCTCGCTTTAAATCTTCGTCTTCCGTTGATCTCTGGATCATGTCTAAAGCTATTTTCGTCAAACAACTGGCACAGCCAGGTCTCGTCCAGAGCTTCTTGTCCTTGTCCATTGTATTTCAAAGAACTGATGCTTTTTCTCTTTATGAATTTTTGTAGAATGATTGTGAGCGGGTAAGCCTGTCCGCAATGATCAAGCACGATCCCATCTTCTTGTAATATCTACATGATACTCTGATAATTAAGTCAAGAATTAAGAGATGCTTTTGGTGAATGTCATGAAAAAAGGTGACGTGGAAACCAAGATGACCATTTTGCATCACAAGATGAACGTACATCACCTGATTAAAGGTTCAATCCTTTGTAGGGACGATGGAGTGCATGTATCTTCCAATATTCCCACGGATCTGGATGAAGGCAGAAAACTTGCAGCATATATTACCCATGCTTTCCGTTTGATAAATAAAATCAATAAAACTAATGAAGCAACGTTGAAATTCAATAACGGAATGCAGTTTTTCGTCAAGCACATTCCTGATAGAAAATTAATTTTAACGGCACTGACCGATAGGGCCGATTCTCCCCGGCTTTCCAAGTTAATGAACCATTTCTCAAACGAGTTTCAAAAAGCACTTTAATAAATTTTTATTATTTTTCTCATTAAATGAATGCTAAGATGCGGAATTTTGAGGCTTTTTCCATGTTAACATCAGACTTGGTTAAAAAACGCGCGAAAGAAATAGGTGCTGATTTAGTCGGTATTTCTTCTACTGAAAAAATTAATGAAAAAAGTCGCAAGGGTCATAAGGCTGAAGAATGGCTCCCGAATTCGAAGAGTGCGGTCGTATTTGCTCTTAAGTTGCTGGACGCTCCGCTTAATGGATTGCCATTTACCAGAAGTGCTTATGATTGGAATAAGGTTTATCTTGATGAAAAAATCACGAAAATCAGCATGGAACTTTGTCGCTTCTTTGAGAATGAAGATTTTCTTGCGTTGCCGATTACTTTTGAGCCACAATTATTCAATCCTGTTGTTGGTGACATTTCTGTCAAAGATGTTGCGGTTGAAGCTGGTTTAGGACACATTGGCTTATCTGGTCTCCTCCTGACTCCTGAATTTGGACCGCGAGTTCGTCTCGGGCTGGTGCTCACGACCGCAGAACTGACTCCCGATACTCCATTGCAGAAAAAAATCTGTCCATTAGACATAAACAAGTGCCGAAAGTGCATTGATGCTTGTCCTCCTAAAGCAATGTACATAAAAAAATCAAAAGTAAAAACCAAATGGGACCTATGCGCGTTGTACATGTATGAAGATTTGACAGCACTTCCTGTCACCATTAATGGACAAAACTTCATCAATCGATCAACAAGCTGGCATGCTTTTCATTGCGGGCTTTGCGTGAGCTCTTGTCCAATCGGTCGGAAGAAATGAAACCTCATTAAATTTTTTTTACTGCATTTTAGAAATCAAGTAACGAATTTTTATTTCAAGAAGATCAAAAAGCATCACGTATTTAATGACAAGTTTAATCGTTGTGAGGAAAATGGTAGATTTTGGAATCGAGTTATTTTATTCTCATTCTTATGATTTCGTGCGAAAGAAACTTTTAACTGCTAATAAGGAGAATTGGGATTCTATCTGGCTTCCCGATCATTTAAGCGGGATTCCGGGTGGTGCAATAGATGATTTCTTGTGTCTATGGCCCATGTTTGGTTCATTTGCGGAATTGGCAAGTGGTAAAACCTTGGGATCAAGCGTGACTGATCCTCACAGGCTTCATCCTGCTGCCCTTGCCCAGATGGCGACGACAATTAACCACATTACTGGTGGCAAGTTCATTCTTGGGATCGGTGCAGGAGAGGGCATGAACCTGAAGGCTTATAACATTCCACACGATCATGCCGTTTCTAGGATGAAGGAATCCATCGAACTCATGAAAATGTTTTGGAAAAAAGGAAAACGCGTCACGTATAAAGGCAAGTATTATCAAACAAAAAAAGCCGTGCTTCTCCCTAAACCCGTTTCGGAAATTCCTGTTTGGGTTGCGGGAAACGGTCCTTATAGTAGGCGAGTCACGGGGGAAGTGGCTGACGGTTGGATGCCAATTGGCTTATTTTTTAAGACGTTTGAAAACGGTAAGAATGAAATCGTCGAGATCATGAAAGAACAAGGACGAGATTTGTCCAAATTCACATTCTCGGTATTTCAACGAATTTACATTAACGATGATGAGAAGAAACTACAAGAACAAGCCCAGATGAACACGCTAAGTCTATCAATGCAACCAAGTGCAATGAAAGATTTGGGATATTGGAAAGAAGAATTTGATCAATTATTCAAGGAAGCCACCGGGATCGAGCCCCAAAAAATGAGCCTGTTGAAAATCGATCGAGAAGACATCGTTAAGTTTGACATGAAGAAGCTGGAAACCATTGCTGGCGTTCTTCCTGAAAATCTAATTAGAGAAAATTCTATGATTGGGACAACTGAAGAAATAATTCAAAAAATCAAGAAATACCTTGAAGCCGGTGCTCAGTATTTCATTTTTGAGATCGTTAACGGTGCTTCAAGCAAAAATGCACCATTTACCTATTGGGACGTTGCTCGTATTATCAGTGAAGAAATCATCCCGCAGTTCAAGTGATTAAAAACAAAACATGATGTAAGAAGTGGTCAAATGAAACCTCCGATTTGTTGCATTTGTGATAAAGATTTCCGAAATAGCGATGAAGGCGGTCTGATATATTTCAAAAGGCGACCGAGTGATGAAGAATGGGAAAGGATGATGGAAGAAAAAGGAATGGTGGGGCATCCTCCATATGCATGCTGGTTCTGTGGTCAACACTTTGAGAGGGCAAAATCTCTAGAGCATTTAACTATTGATGAAGCCATGAAAATTCTCAAGAAATGAAGATATCTTTTTATTTCTTCAACTCTTGCAAAAGATGTTAAATATGATTTTCAAGTTTTAAACTAGATTAATTTTTCAAGCAGGTTTTGTCATGAATGAACTGGATGTTTTTTTCAATCCCCGTTCCGTAGCCATAATTGGCGCAACGGAAATACCAAAATTTGGTTATTATCAATCTAAATATTTACTTGAAAGAGCCGATCGAGAGCCCGATTTCAAGGCTTATCCCATAAATTTTAAAAAATCCACGATTTTTGGTAAAAAATCCTACAAAAGCATTCTGGATGTTCCTGAGCCGGTAGATCTTGCTTTAGTTTTAGTAAACACCCGGCAAGTGTTAAAGGTCTTCGAAGAGAGCATTCAAAAAGGCGTGAAGGCAGTTGTTTTGGAATCTTCCGGATTTGCAGAAACAGGAGACCCCGAATTGATTCACGTTCAGGAAAAATTGAAGGAATTGATCCGCGAGAAAAAAGGAAGTTTAAGGGTGATCGGTCCAAATTGCGTTGGCATAACCAATTTCGATAATCAATTCACGACTACTGACACGATTTTTGGCAGGCTCAAAGTCGGTGGTATTTCTATCATTTCCCAAAGCGGTGTTCTGGGGAACATAATAATAGATCTGGCAAGAAGTCAAGGATTGCGTTTCAATAAAGTCATTTCAATGGGAAACAAAATTGATGTTAATGAGAATGATCTAATGGATTACTTGCTTGAAGATGAAGGAACGAAAGTCGTGGCACTTTATTTGGAAGGAGTTACTCGAGGGGATCGTCGTTTTATCGAGACCGTGAAACGATTTACTGCAAGGAAGCCTTTAGTAATCGTGAAGAACGGTAGAACCGAGGTAGGTGCTCGTGCAGCTTATTCCCATACTGCTTCAATAGCTGGTAATGATGCCATTTATAATGGTGTCTTCAAACAGACTGGTGTAATTAGAGCTCGAAACTTCTATGAACTTTTTGCCTATTCAAAAGTTCTTGCTTCTCAACCCCTTCCTAAGGGAAACCGTGTTGGTCTTATTACTGCAAGTGGAAGCCTGGGCATACTTGCTTGTGATGAAATGGCAACCAATGGACTCGAACTTGCAGAATTGGCTCCAGAAACCATTGCACGAATGAAGGAAAAAGCACCACACTTTGTTTCTTTAAAAAACCCCGTGGATCTCGGTCCCGCTCAAATGGAAATGTACATGACCTGTCAAAAGGCACTTTTCGAAGATCCAAATGTTGACATGTTTCTTCAAATCTTTTGCATCCCTGAAGAAGTCTTTAAAATTCTTGGAAGTGATTTTGAAAACCGCATTAAAAAAATGCACCGCTTGAGCATTCAGAATAAGAAACCCTGCGTTGTCGTGGCATTCTCTCCACCTTGGATGGTTCAGAAATTCACGGATGAAGGATTGGAACATGATGTTCCGGTTTTATCCGAAGTGCAATTAGCCGTTCGATGTTTAGCAGTTCTTTTTCAATATAAAAAGTACTTGGAGTCGCAAGAATGAATCATTTCAAGCGGGTACTGTATATAATCATCGACGACGTTAGAAATGACCATCTACACCAATTAATGAATGATGGAACGCTTCCTACACTACAGAAACTCTCTGAAAATGCCGCCGACGTGGAGCATTGCATTACGACCTTTCCTTCCGTCACGGTCCCTGCACACGTTTCCTTGCTAACAGGTGCATATGTCGATTCATTTCACATACCGAACATTAAATTCTATCAAAGAGAAAACGCCAAATACGTTAATTTTGCAGATAGCATTCAAGGATGGATGGCCCTGGATGAAATGATCCCTCCTGATGTAAAGACTATCTATGAATTGTTTGAAAACGAAGATTCTTTGGTAGTTTATGAAGGCGTGTCAAGAGGGGCGACATTTCATTATGGATTTCAGGATGCCACGAATCTGTTTCGCCCAATCTCTAAAATTTTAAAAAAACACGTCCAAGAACATGAGAACTCACTCCCCACGGTTTCCGTGCTTTGGTATTATCAAACAGATCCTGCAGTTCATACTCATGGTGCCCATTCCCGAACCTATCTACGGGAAATTAAAAAGGTGGACCGAGATCTGGGCAAGATCATCGACCTGTTAAAAGAAATACGCCAATACGATGATACCCTTATTGTCATCACGTCAGATCACGGTAATTATGCGGCACGAGAAAAATTAGACGTTGGTCAACTATTACAAAAATATGGATTAGAGCGTGATGTCGATTTTTTCGTGGATTTCGGTTCCGTTGGTCTATTTTGGTTCACGACCGGTCCTGATCCAAGTCGCCCTCTTCGTCTTGCCGAGTTAAGAAAAAATGGCTCTAATAGTATAGATTTAATCAAAATCATCGGTTCGTTGAAGGGAATCGAACGGCTTTTTTACTATGATGAGAAAACAGGATTAATACACGGCTTTTTTGATGGAAAGGAAGGAACGATTGCCTGGAAGAATGGCAAAACGAGCATTGCAGGCGATGACATTTTCGAATATTCCGAAGATTCGCTGGCGAGTGGAATTAAAAAAGGAATTTTTTATGATTCTGATGAATGGCTAAAATACACCTACAAGTCCAAATTACCTCTTCTACCCGATCACTTGGCACGGCTCTTTCATAATAGGAATCGTCCCGACATCATAGCATGTACCGATCGGAAAACCGTATACCATCACTTATATTCTCATGACACGTACACGCAAGAATCAATGAACGTGCCGTTATTGCTTGCGGGGTCAAAGATGGTACCAAAGAAATTAAAGCATGCTCGAACCGTGGATGTTTTGCCCACGATCCTGCATTTATTGGGACGCGATGTTCCTGCTAACATGATCGGAAAGCCATTATTATAATAAGCCTAGCATCCCACTAATTCCCGCACGTGGCGTTTCAATGGCACCTTGTGGACAGCCCTCGGCACAACACAGACAATTGATGCAAGTTTGTCGATGAATTTTTGGATATTTATTGATGTCGAATGAAATGCTTTCTGTAGGACAAATTTTTATGCAATGACCGCATTTAATGCATTTATTCTGGCGGACTCGCGGGACGCGCTTTAACATTCGGTTGCCAATCGGCTGAAAAATCCCCAATGCCGACATCACTCTTGTCCCTGGAAAATTGATTTTCTGTTTGGGAATTATATTTTCGATTTTTTCTCCCAATATGTTTATCTGCTGCAAGTTTCCGATGCCCAATCCGCGGTCATGACATTCCCTGATAAATTTTATGTCCTCAAGTGGATTTAGACCGCCTATTTTAACTGCAACGGCATCCAAGGCAACCATATCCCGAGAAGCAAGGATCAGTCCCAAGTTTATCATGCTTCCAAAGCTCGGGCCACCAGTTCCGTGCATGGCTTGAATTGCATCCATTATGACAAGATTGTCCTTTTTTAAAACATCATGAACATAGCTAAATAAATCTGTTAGAACAATTGCAAACTTATTGGGGGTCGGACCATAAAGATGGCTCTTGCTCTTTGTCGTGCCTACTTGAATCCCCCAAAAATTCTTTACTGCTCCAGTGAATCGCGTGAGAAAGTGCGTCTTCCACTTGCAAGCATTTATCACAAAATCTGCATCAACAAAGGCACGAGCGATCGCCGTTTTTTCGAGAAGCTTGAAATTTGGATTATCATCCTTCGTCACCAATACAGGATTTTCATTAAAGTTTATCCATTTAACATCAGGCGCAAGCTCCGAGATAATATCGTAACCCGTTTGTCCTCCATCATACCTGACTTTTTCATATATCTCCTTACTTGTTTTTCCTCCAGACATGGGTGAGTCTCCTATTATAGGTTGTCCTCCGTATTCAACGACAAGCCGTGCAATACTGCCGATCACTGAAGCATCGGTAACGGCATTCCGATCGGCATTTAGGTTGTTCGGCTTGATCAAGACTTGCTTATTTTTTAAATCAACATCACCCAACAAGGTCACGGCTTTTCTGATGGCTTCAAAAACGGATTCTTCCGCCCCTTTTTTTACAATAGAAACTGACGGCAATTAATTCATCTCAAATTCTTATTTTTATGTTTAAATTAAAATGAACGATTATTCATAAACATGCCGTCTGAGTTTAGATTAATACTAAATTCATCATTTGATGAAGAAGGATGAAAAAAATCAAAATTCAGGACGAAAATAAAGCCGTGCAAAATAAAATAGTAAAAAAATTACCTGAACTTCAAATACAGATTCAAAGCCTCTTTTCTCATGACGTTCAGGTCAGCGTCATCGTTGGAAACAAACAACTCCTTACGACCGTTTCTTTTCAGATCAAATGGTGCTTTTAGGGTATATTGAAAACTATTTGTTAAAAACGTGATTGCATTAAAAGAGATCTTCCTGTTCAATAATCTCTTGTAAAGCAAGTCGTAAATTTCCGGTACATCTTCCTTGATGATAACGCGCCTTTTCACCATCAATTCCTTCGTGAAGTGCTAAATTAACCGATACAAGAACTTGCATTTTAACATATAATAAAAATCGTAATACTGAGATATTATCGGTAAGATTTTAAGAAATGGAATTATAAATTTTCTAGTGGCAAATAAATATTAGGATAGGACCGAGAGTATCTTTTATATGAAATTAACTAAAAGGTGAAGGGATATCGGTCTGAAGATATGGCAGGACTTGATATTTGATGAGCTTTTATGATGATTACGATTATCTCCTTAAAATCATCGTTGTAGGAGACGGTGCAGTAGGGAAAACAGCACTATCCGTGAGATTCACACAAGGGAAGTTTCAAGACGATTATAAGATGACAATCGGTGTTGATTTTGCTGTTAAGATGATGGATGTCGATGGAAAACGTATAAAATGTCAGATCTGGGATACGGGTGGTCAAGAACGCTTTTCGTATCTTCGTCCTCTTTATTATAGTGGCGCGGTAGGTGGACTTGTAGTTTTTGACAAGACGTATCGTCCGTCTTTCAACAATATCCCAAAGTGGTTCCAAGAGGTACGTGATAATCGGGGTCCTGATATTCCTTTGGTTTTATGCGGTAATAAAGTTGATCTCCCAGATTGGCAAGTCGATACGCAAGAGGCCGTCAACTTAGGTCGTTCTTACAAGGCACCTTATCATGATGTTTCAGCAAAGTCAGGTCAATCCGTAGATGATGCATTTGTAACATTGGTGAAGATGGTCATAGATCCGGGTGTTGCGAGGACGATACTCGAGGAAAAGACGACCCGTGATGTAGCAGAACAATCGATTGTAATGTCAGAAAGTTACAATAAGTATAATAGTTTTGCAAATCAAGCAACGGCTTATCTTGAGGCAGGAAATGTTATAGAGGCTTTGAATTCACTCAAGAAGTCTCTTTATTGGGCTCGCGATGTTCAATTTGAACCAGGCATTAAATGGTGTGAGGACCAGATTGCTTACATTCAGAAGTTTTTAAAGCAGGAGAAAGAGGCACAGCAGGTTCAACGAGTAAGTGAGTTTATTTACAGATGTCCCGGTTGCAACGTTTATTTTAAGGTCAATCAAGTGGGTCAATATACGTGTCCCGATTGTGGAAGTGTCTTAGAACGAATATGAGTTCCTCTAGGTCGCCAACTAACAGATTTAACCTTGCCTTACCTTGAGGAGAGTATCATGGAACTTTCTTCAGTCCTTAAGGGTGTTGTTTATTCACAATTTGGAGAAATGGGACCTGAGGCTTATATTTGGTTTCCTCAGGATGGTACACTTGATTCTGCGATATTGGGCTTAGTAAGCTTGAAATCGATAACAATTCTACAGGGTGAAGAAGGGCAAGTTCCGGAAGATGTTGCTGTTGTTCCTTTTCCTAAATATAGGATGAATTCTATCGTGAGTTTTTTTTCGCTTCCCGATACTGAAGCTCGTGGCGGAGAGCGAGATGCGACGCTTTGTATTTTATTTTCGGACAAATTTTCAAGCATTATTTACAAGCATTTAGAATTATTCAAGGAACAGATGAACACGATCTCAAAAGAAATAGTCAAACGAGAGATGGAAGGAGATTTGGCAGGAAGCACAGCATTAATTCAAGAATTCCATGCATCCTTATTGGAGAATTTGCGGAGCTTGCAAGAGGCTGAAGTAGAAGAACCAAAGAAAGCTGATTTCAAATATAAAGTGATCGTTGTTGGAGACCCTGCAGTTGGTAAGACGACTTTACTCTTGAGATACGTGGATAATTGTTTTAAAGAAATCTACATTCCGACTGTCGGAGTTAATGTTAGTACGAAACAAGTTGATGTTGGAACTTCGAAAGGACAAAACATTAACGTGACATTAAATCTCTGGGATTTAGCAGGTCAAAAGAGTTTTCTGCACTTGCGAAGAATGTATCTTGAGGGCGCAAATGCCGCTATCATAGTATATGATAGCACGAGGTCTGAAACATTTCAAAACATAAAATCTTGGTTTGAGGAAGTGAATTCAGTCAATCCAAAGATTTTAGGATACATAATTGGGAACAAGATCGACTTGTTGAAACAACGAAAGGTTTCAACGAAGCAAGGCAAGACTGTTGCAGATGATTTGGGTTTTAAATTTCTCGAAACAAGTGCTAAAACAGGAAAAAACATTCCCACTCTTTTCAAAGATATTTCACGATCGATTTTAACTAAATACAAAGCAATTGGTACTTGATAAAATGGAGTTGACTGGAAAACCATTCTTGATCATGAAAAAAACGACACGGCGGATGGTTGGTTCTGCAGCACAACGTTTTAACATATTAACGGCTTGCGTTATTGCAGAATTGATTCGCACGACGCTGGGTCCATTTGGTTTTGATAAATTAATTATAGATCCCGTAAATGAGATTATCATCTCCAATGATGGCTCCACGATAATGAAAAATTTTGAAGTCCGTCATCCGATGGCTAGAATTCTCGATAAATTGGTTCGTTCAATGGACGATACTGTTGGAGATGGTTCAAAAACAGCCTTAATTCTTGTCGGTGAACTTTTAAAAAAGGCACAGATTCAACTCATGGATGAAGGCGTGCATCCTTCAAGCATAATTGATGGTTTTGAGAAAGTTCTTGAATTTTTCATTGAAGAATCAGAAAAAATTGGGATGACCATCAATCCAAATGACGATGTTCTACTAAAAAAAGTTGCATTAACATCCATTGGTGGACGATTCGGACCAAAGGTCGAAGAGAAACTCGCAAGCATTGCGCTTCAGGCAATCCGCTATATCTCCGAAGAAAAAGACGGACAACTTCGCATTGATGTTAAAAACAACATCAACATCGTTGCGGTACGCGGCAAAAGCTTGAGTGAATCAGAAGTTATTGACGGAATGGCGATTGTTAAAGAACTGGTATCTCCCGAGTTACCGAAAAGAATCGTGGATGCTCGGATTGCTTTAATTGAACCGTCAATTGAGCATAAATTGTTTAAAATAGCCGATTCAAAGAATGTTCACTTGAAAATGACGGGTATTGCCGAGCAAAGACAATTTAGGGACGAAGAATATCGAATATTAAAGGAAAAAGTCGAAAAAATCATTCAATCTGGTGCTAACGTGGTTTTTGCCCGACGAGAACTCCATGAAAAAATTCGTCCTTACTTGCGAAAAGCCAATATCTTGGCAGCAAGTTGGGTTCGGGGTTGGGATATGGAGAAAATTGCGCGGGCAACAGGTGCCAAGATCATCAAGAACCTCGATTATTTAACACCTGAAGCATTAGGACACGCAGAAATCGTGGAAGAACGCGAACTAGCGCATAAAAATATCATTTTTATTCGCGGATGCAAGAATCCAAAGGCTGTTACCATTTTGCTTAGGGCAGGAATCGAACACGTGCTTTACGAAAGTGAACGTCGCTTGTACGATGCCATGTATGCAATTCGGGACGTGCTTTTGAAGGGAAAAATCGTTGGTGGAGGAGGTGCTTTTGAAATGGCACTTTCTAAAAGAATCCTCGAATACTCCCGGCAATTCTCGGGACGTGAACAGCTCGCCATTCAGACTTTTGCTCGTTGCTTGGAAATCATACCATTTACTCTCGCAGAAAGTGCAGGTCTCAATCCATTGGATGTGATAACTCGGCTGCGCCAAATTCATACTTCTGATAACGAAAACGCTCAATGGTATGGCGTGGATTTGGAAAACACCCTGCCTAAAAACATGTTAGAAGCTGGAATATACGATCCGCTTTCTGTCAAGATCCAAGCAATTGGTGCAGCAACTGAAGTTGCTCTCATCATTCTTAGCATTGATGATGTCTTACATGCAAAACCTGCGGAGTACGAAAAAACCATTGAAGAAGAAGAATATGAAGAGGAAATGAAACAAAAAATGGCAGACATCAAGGAGCAAATACTCAGATCTCGCTCACCAACGAGAAGATTTACCTCTCCTCGCAAGTAGGTGTGTCTTTAATGAAATATGCAATTAGTAATTGGATATACGGTTCTGAACCGCTTAGTAAGTCAATTGAACGGTTAATCCGGTATGATTATGATGGAATCGAAATTAAAGGAACCCCAGAGGAATATGACCTAAACCAAGTAAAGGATTTATTGTCCACGACAAAACTAAAAGTATCTTCGGTTTGTGGCATGTGGCCGTGGGATGCAAATAATCACATGAATAGTCATGACCTTGCAAATCCCGATCCAAAAGTCCGTGATCACGCCTTGGAATATGTTGAAAGATGTCTGGAATTCGGTAATAGCTTGGGTGCAAAATGCATGGTCGTAGTAGTAGGTGGTTGTGGCAAGACGATGCAATTACATGAGAAAGAGTGGGAATACGGCGTTGAAAACGTGAAAAAAGCGGCAAAAAAAGCACGAGATACAGGAGTGACGATAGCTATCGAACCGATCAACCGCTATGAGCTCTTCCTAATGAATAATGTCGAACAAGGCTTGAGATTCGTCCAAGAGGTAAATGCAGAATCGGTGAAATTAATGCTTGATACCTTTCACATGAATATTGAAGAGGCGGATCTTCCTGCGGCAATCCGGAAGGCGTCATCATCTCTCGTGCATCTACACGTGGCAGATAGCAACCGGCAGTCTGTTGGGCGGGGACATATTGACTTTAAAGGAATAATGCGGTCCTTGAAAGAAATCGAATTCTCCGGATATTTAGCGATGGAACCCTTACCTCCAACTTCAGCAAATGTATACGATCTTTCGCAATTAAATCCTCACCTTCTCGATCAATATGCCGAAGAATGCATCGCTCAACTCAGGTTTTTTGAGAAAACTATTTAATTTTTATTTTGATCGAATTTTTACATGAAAATTAACTTCTCCCATCATCTCCAATTCATTTCTTCTTTAATAACCTGAGACATCGCTGTAAATTACAAGATAATTGAAAATGAAAGAAATAATCGGTCATTGATCAAATGGAAGAATACAAAAAGTTATATGGTTTTGCAGTCAAGGAATACAAGGAAAAGAAGCCAAAGAACATTCAAGGTTATATGATCAAGAAAAGAAGTATTTTTTCGAAGGGTTTTTCGCCTTCTTTTCAATTACAATCCCAATTAACCCTTCAGATTTCATATTTAATCATCGTGAACTATGGCTCTACCGTTCGCGTGTATTATTTTTCTTCCGAATTACTTCAATTAGGGGCAAAAAATCTGAATTCTAAAGAATTCATGAAGATGATGAAAAAAATCAAAAAATCTGTTAAAAAAATCTTCGAAGTCCCGCATAAGACGAAAGAACAATTGATAGAGGAAAAACGCACGGCATATTCTAAGATAATTTCCCATCTAAAGCATCTACGTTTGGACTTCAAGGAATTGCAGGAAAAATTCGATCGAGAACATAAGGCGATTCGAAAAAAAACAGGCTTGAAAGGAAAATTGAAAACGGTCACTCTTACAGACAAAAAATTAACGAATATAAAACGATTTGGAGTAATGATAAAGGAAAGTTACCTATATATATCACTTTATTGTTTGAATTCGAAATATCTCAATATTATAGTCTTTCGAGAAATAATTCTCTCATTACTACCAGGCTGGATCGATGATTCGTTAAAAATTGACCTTGCATTTTTAGGCACCTGCTGCCTGATATCAGCTACTGAACGTGATTTGCTCCTTGAAAAATGGTCGCCACCGGGTGATCCAAATTTGATCCGTATGCTTGATGGAGAAAAACTCGTTCCAATAATTGGCTTTCTTGCATATCTCAATAAATATATTGACATACCATCACTTACTGAAGAAGAAACCAAAATATTATTTAGATTAATGCTTGAGGAACATTCTCGTGGACACGCATGGATGGCAGAACGCTTTTTTTCTAATCTCGTCCCAGATAATGAAATAACTCGCGATATCTTTATTGCAAAGCGGCTGCTTTTTAGATTTTTAAGTGGAGAACATGTAGAAGCAAATCAAATTAAATTTGGGACTTTCAGCAAGCCGTGTCTATCCTTAGCCACGCGAAAATTATTCGATTTTTATGAAACCTATCAAAGATTAGAAAAGATTCCAAGAGGGTTGAATCATCTCATCCAAGACGTGTTGAAAAAGATAAATCCTGTCCAAATAACTAGGAATTTCACTCGAAAAGACAAATCGTGGATAGAATTATCAATTATAATTTCAAATAATTCCGACTTGATTCTTGCTCCAAAAAAAATTAGAGATTCAAGCTATTCAGGACTTGACGTCAAGGGAGATTTAAATTTCAAAAAACTCTATCCCGAATCAGTCATGGAGTTAAAAATTCAAGTAAATTTACCAGAAGGGCAAAGTTTTACTCTTTCCCCAATTCAACTAACATTGATTGATGATTTTAAAAATGAATATCACGTCAAGGTTCCATCCATGATGATTCATTAAATACCTTGACCGGTTTGAAAATCATAAAAGGATCATGCCGTGATCTTCGGTTTCGTTCTATAACCGCCTTTTTGCCATAAGAATTTGTAAACGTGGTCTTTTCTGTGTTCCACCAAGAAGCAGCAAAGCACGATGGCAGGAATGGAAAAGAGACTAACGGCGAAGAAGCCAAACTGAAAGTTTTCAAATGAAATGAATAGGAACAAACCTGCCAAGATGGGTCCAATAGTCCCCCCTATTGAAAAACCTGCATTTAATATCCCCATGCCCTTTGCACGATCCTCGGGAATGGTTACATCTATGACATAGGCATTGCAACCACTGATGATGGCAGACCACGAAATTGCCATGGTGACTTGAAAAGGAATGATTTGCAAGGATGTTACAGAAACACCATAACCGATGGAGGTTATCATCGTTCCAATTACGCCCATTAAAATGACATTCCGCCGTCCAATCTTGTCCACCAACATTCCAATCGGTATCATTAAAAATACTTGTAAAAACGAATTTAAAGAGAAGATAAAGCCGCGTTCAAAGCCCGTTATGTTTAACCGCAAGCCCAAATAGTTTGGAAGTAACGAAATCACGCTACCTTGACTCGTTAGGTGCCGAAATATGATTATCATGGCAACAAATAATAAAAATGGCTTGGCAATTCGGAAATGAGATTCCATTTTTTCCTTTTTAAGCGGATCTTCTTTTTTCTTGCTAATAGAATGCGGTTCTTTGACGAAAATGAGAATTACTGCCGAGATTAAAGGAAAACATCCGAACAATATGTATATGTAATTTAACATGAACATGGATAAAGTCTCTCCAAGTAAAACACCACTGGCCCATCCTAGAGAATTAAA
>JALGVI010000055.1 GCA_029838215.1 Candidatus Helarchaeota archaeon
GATAAAGAAGGACTTTTCAAGGTCGCGAGGTCTAAGGACGGTTTGTTAGTTATGTGGCTCCGACTTCTTAAGTTTCTCAGGGAAAATGATCTCTTGGATGTCATCGAGTGGATCGATCCCATTAATGAGTGGCCGATGAGTTATCCCGATCCTGGCAAGAACTTATGGCTTGCTCAGTTTCGGCGAGGAAAATTGGTTCAATGGACAAATGATTTTCTGAAACACGTTTTAAAAGGGCTTAAAAGAGAGTTTACAGACATGAAGTACACTTTTTCTTTCGGAATCGGGACGTTTCCACGTCAAAAAGAGAAGAGGAAGCTTGATTTGAGCGGTTTCGATTTGCTTGAACTACATGCTTGGCTTACAGATTACCGTAAATATCGTTGGGGGACGTGGCACGAATTATATGGTTTCTCAAAGATGCTTCCTTGGAAATTTAGCATTGATCGGTTTGCGAAAAAAGCAAAATCCTTGTTTTATAAGAACGAAGTGGAATTATTGGATTATCTTCAAGCCGAATTACAATCACAGGCAGAGTGGGCAAAAGAATTGGGAATACCTCTCTATATTTCAGAAGGTTTCATAACCCTATTCTATGAAAATGGTGAAACCGGATCTAAAGTTGATGTATGGGAGTGGTACAGGGATGCTACTGAAAAGTGTCACTCCATTGCCATCGGCGCGGGTCCTGATGGACTTTGCACGAGCAATTTTTCTGAACCTCTTTTCAAGATGTGGGACGAACCACGATGGCACGAGAAATTAAATGAGAATTTTTTGAACAAGTAAATTTCACTAAATTATCACGTGTAGGGGCGTTCATTTGAAGCATAAAAAGGCAATCTTTTTCATTGCATCAATAAGCATTGCCATCATTATTGGAATCGTCCCTGCTTTTTTTCCGCCTTCTATAATGGACTATTCACACACTCCCTGGATGGGTGCCGATTTGGCACGAGATATTACTGGAGATGAAGAATATTTCAACCAGACTTATTCTGAATTCACGAATTCAGGAAATTTAAGCGTGTTCGACTTGCGTGAAAAGTCTTATGAAGAGCAAATAATGCTGACGACATTGCAGGGCTTGGTAAATCAAGAAAATGCCGAATTATTTTTGATATATCGAGACACGGACTATCTTTGGTTACAACAACTAAATAGTTCTCATGGAATCAATTATACTTATCCGTTCAATTCTTCTGTCTGGGATGTTGTTGATCGCTATAATGCGACCATTCAAGGTCTTATCATATACGATGAAAACCTGCTAGACACCGTGAACGTAGCCACGTTCTTGGCTGGAGTCTATAATTGCGTCGTAGTTCGATCAAACATGGCTACAAACTTCACGGGTTTTGGAATCTCCGTTACAGTTGACCTGCGAAGCACGTTTACGTCCAGGGTGCAATTGTATTCTTGGGCTTGGAACAATTATCAACAAAACGCAACGAAAAAGATTGCATGCAGTCTTGATCCAAACCAGACATTTTTTCGAGATTATATCGTGGCTTCGAAAATCTTTACATTTTTCCTTTCAGGAGGTCCATTTGGTCCTGTAGATGAAATTAACCTTTTCAAGGCAATCTTAAGCCAATATCCTGCAAACATTCCCGTTTTTGGATGGTTCACCGATCCCGGTGGTGCACTCGGTGAGTATGAATCCGTGAAAATCCTTTCAAAAAATGGCAAATATAGCTTGTGTGCCGCCATTCCGGACCTGACGATTTTTAGCTCCATCAAGGGCGTTTCATTACAGCAGAAATCCGTGGCTTTTGATCCGACAACATATCCATTTCAGAATAAAATATACGTATCGGTTATTGTGAGCGATGGTGATAACGTGAATTATTGTGCGGATCGGTTAAGGCAGAATTGGGACGATCCGAATCGAGGAACGGTTCCGATAGGAATTACTTTAGAACCTGCAATGTTCAAGTTTTTTCCCACCTGTCTTGATTATTACTATAACTCTGCCACGACTAATGAATATTTTTTAGCAGGTCCTTCTGGAGCCGGATATTGTTACGTTGATCTCAATCCTGTTTTCCCTTCTTATTTGAACATCACGAAACACGCAATGGATCGGGCTGACATGCACCAAGCTTGGTTGTTGAATGGTTATGAGCCGTTTCAACTTCAATATTCTGATGAAGTCATTCGTGCTTATGCTTCGGAAAATTGCAATTTTACGGGTCTTTATTTGAATTACCACGATTATCCAGCAGAATTAAATTACGTGGTAAATGATGTCCCTGTTTTTCAATCCGTATTTGTTGAACGTCCTAACGAGCTTGTTGGTAAACTCCAATCTATCCGCCTTGCCAGTCCCAATACTCCCGTCTTCGTCTTTGTCGGTTATTGGGCTTGGGATTTCTCTTTCACGGCTCTAAAAAATGCCGCAGATCAATTGGGTTCTGATTTCGTCTTTTTGAGACCAGATCAGTTTGCGGAGCTATACAAGATGTATCATTTACCTGAAGGAATGCAAGCAGGGATGGAGTTCATCACCTTTATTTGGACCGGATTAATACCGCTTTTCGGAGCATCGATTGGGCTGGTGGTTTTTTGGCTATTTCGCAAGAAAAATGACAAAAATGGAACCTCAATTCGTGATGAAATCCCCTCATTGATTGAAAAGGCAGTGTTATTCATGGTTGATTTTATCTTGCTTCTACTGATTCGATATTGCTTTTTTTCCACGATTTTACAACTATTGTATTTCGTTTACTTGCTGATTTCAATTACAATCGGAATTATCTTGAAAAAATACATGGATCGCTTGCTTGGTGTTCGGGAGAACTTCATTTTCTCAATGGGAATGGTTTCTGTTGGAGGCTTCCTATTTCTCCTAGATCCTAAATTAGCCATCATCACTGGATTCCCCATCGGAATGCTGTTAATGCATCAGATTCAATCAACTTTGCAGGTAACTTCTGATGGAAAACGGGATGGTAGAGATTTTATTTACTGCATGTTAATCTCGATTGTTCTAATCTTGCTGATACCATCTGAATATTATTTTGCGGCTTTGTTCGTCGGCACGATTATTGCTGCGTTCGTTAATGGTCTGGGAATTTATAATTTTTATATTAAAATAAAAAACGATGAACCGCTTCCATCTATGGGAACGAACATCAAGTTTTGGTATCCAAGTGGCGTGGCTTTTGGTTTTCTTCTCATGTTTCTATTAGCTCCAACCATGAGCCCCGAAAACTTATTTTTTCATCTTTTCTGGGGCATTTTATTTTTTCCAACCCGTTTGACACTTTCCTTTTCCATCGCAACATTATACTTGTGTGCAATTCTGCTCTTTGAAATTCTTTACCTTCGCCATTCTAGATTAATGCAAGATTGGCGTGTCAGTCTTTCACTAATGGCTGGAGCTATTCTTACGTATATTCTCATCCCCATTTTTCTTGACGGAATTCTTGCATTTTTCTTGAGTAATTTTATCTTCATCTTTAGCATGCTAACTACTTGTAATAATGTTCTTAGGATATTTCGGCAACCGCCAATGGATTTCACGAAGGATGTCTTGAATCCAAAACCAAATTCACTTAGCGGTTTCACGTCTCAATTCTTATTTTGGTCAATGATGGGTTTGTTCTTGACTTTTCTTTATCCATCCATTCTCGTAGTCGATAATCAAGAAATTCTCGCGGCAATTGGAATGACTGGCACGAGTCAGTTGGTTTGGTCCTCTGTTGTTTGGTTGATTTTCTATTTACCGAATATTTACTTATTTTTGGAAGTACCCGTTACAATTTTTGTCCTGACCGTCGGGTTCATCTCTCTTTTTCTAAATTTTGCATGAATTATCACCTTCAATATTCAATCTCTTTCGAATAGCTTAAAAATGAAAATTCTTCTTCTTTTAATACTATATAAGTTTTCAATGAGGGCGCAAAAAAATAATATTCTGCTCTAATTGGTGTTGATAAAATGGTAATTTGGGATAAATCCGATGAAATTGTTGATAAAATCAATGGTCTTTATGTTGTTTTTATCATCATAGGACTTTCCTGCTTGAATCTTATTCCTATCTTTTACTATATTGGGATTTTTAGTCCGAGTAATGCAGTTCTTCCGTTAATCGCTTTAATTTGCGGAGTCATTTCTGCACTCTTATACCAATGGTTCGTGGTTCCAAAGATCGAGAATAATGAAATGAATGAGATGATGCCATATATTTGGTTCATCATTTGCGTCGTGCTTGCATGGATGGGTATCATGAGCGGCTTTTTCGGCATGTGGACCGGAATTCTCCTGACAATTTTATTTGTTTTCAAGGGGATTTTAGGCGAACAAGTTATTTGGGAAGCTTTTGGTGGCGGTGGTGAAGGAAAAATCAAACCGAAGAAAAAGCCCGAACCAAAGAAGAAAGAAGCCCCTAAAATAAGACCGAAACCCGAGCCCGAGCCTGAGCCTGAACCCGAGCCTGAGCCTGAACCCGAGCCTGAGCCTGAACCCGAGCCTGAGCCTGAGCCTGAACCCGAGCCTGAGCCTGAGCCTGAACCCGAGCCTGAGCCTGAACCCGAGCCCGAGCCTGAGCCCGAGCCCGAACCGAAACCCAAGAAACCTGCAAAAAAAGCGAAAAAGAAGAAGAAAACAACCAAGAAGAAAAAGAAAACAACCAAAAAGAAGAAGAAAGCAAAAAAATCAAGCAAAAAGCCTAAAAAAACATGAAATCCTTTTTTATTTTTTATTTTTTGTTTCAGGAAATATTGAAATTCATCGTTCTGTTTTTAAAAGGAATTTTATTTTATAAAGATTTCAATTTATAGATATTTTTTTGAATCTAGATTCTATTTCTGATTTCAAAGGAATTTCATGAGCTGAGATTGATTTAAATGACTGATGGTAAGATTTAGACGTGAGGTAATTTCTTTGGATATGGATGAGAAAATCATAAAATCCGTTCAAGAGAAGTTGGATGAGAGTAAAGAAGTCAAGATTAGAGGATATACGAAAGCTGATTATGAAGAAGTCAAAATTTTAATGATGGACTTAGCTGAAATATATAACACTAGGTTTAATGAAGGGATATGGAAGAAAGCTATTGAAAAGAGGCAATATAATCGAGAAAAGCTTACCATTGTTGCAGAATACAAGAAACATGTTGTTGGTGTTTGTTTCGTCGATTTTCATTGGAATGACCTCGGTCTTTTTATCGGCACGATCAAGCACATGATGATAAAGAAAGATGCCAGGGGCATGGGAATTGGTCGCAAGATGACCGTTCATATCATGCAATTGTTGATGAAGATGAACGTGGATAAGGTTCGAATAAACATTGCTGAAGCCACTAAAGATCTGGAGAAATATTTTGCAATTTTTGGATTTAAACCAATTTATTTTGCCTTAGAACGAGATGCCAAAAACGTGAAGTTTCCTTTCAGCATTAAAGAATGAATCGAAGCAATTGATTTTATGAACGTGAGTTGCACGCGGTCCATTCTTGTCTGTCCTAAAAAATGATGTGAAAATTTATCTTCTAAAAGCAAATTTCATTAGAATTGGTCGTTCTTTCGTTTTTTCAATTTTGTCGTTTTAAACAAATTTACGTGATGAATGGATTCATGCTAAATTCTCATGAAATCAGAAAGTTTTTAAGCAAATTCACTACTGTCTTGTATCTATCTGATGTACGACTATTTTATCCTTTTTAAGTTCGACAAGTTTTCACGATTTGATTGAAATTGATGGGGCAATTACAGGGATTTGACATCTTAAAATCCTGTTATCAATGCGGAAAGTGCACTGGTTTTTGTCCTTTGAGCATGTTCGGCAATTTTTCACCTCGAATCATTGCAAGAGACTTTTTAATTGATTCAAAACCATCGCAAAAAATATGGAAATGCCTCACGTGTGATCTTTGTTCTACTAATTGTCCCATGGATATTAAATTTTCGGAATTTATATTGTCTTGCCGCCTTCACTCCAACGAATTGGGTTTAGAGAAACCCGAAGAAGCTCATTCTTGCTATTTTTCGAGCATTTCGAAATTCATGTCTCATGAGGTACTTCAACCCAAACGACATGTTGACATTTCGAGCGATATCAAGCACGTAAAGACGGGTGATATTTTATTCTTTAGGGGCTGCGTGCCTTTTTTCAATCTTGAATCTCACGTTTCAGGGCTTGAAAAGGATTATACTATTTTCTCGAGAAGTGTGGTCCGTCTTCTGAATTATCTTGATATAAAACCGATCTTGCTTGAAAACGAACGCTGTTGCGGACACGACGCGTTGTGGCAGGGTGATTTCACGACATTCGAGCGACTGGCAAGGCTCAATATCGATTCAATTGAGAAGACAGGCGCAAAACTGGTGATCTTCAACTGTGCTGAAGGCTATCGAACATTCAAGATCGATTATCCCAATTATTTTGGTAAATTGAACTTTCAAGTAATTTCATTTCCCGAATTTTTGGATCGCACGTTGAAAGAAAGTGGAAAAGTCCTTCGATCTTTTCGTGACATTTCCGTGACATATCATGACCCCTGCAGATTAGGGCGGCAATTAAAAGTCTTTGATGCTCCACGTGACGTGCTTAAAAACATTGATGGAGTAAAACTCTTAGAAATGGAAAACAATCGTGAACAAGCCAGTTGTTGTGGTGTTAATAGTTGGTTGAATTGCAATCAAGAAAGCAAAGCCCTTCGCAAAATGAGATTACAAGAAGCTGAAGATACTGGTTCTGATTATTTAATCACGACTTGTCCTAAATGTCAGGTTCATTTCAACTGCTTGAAGAAAGAACTTGTAAAAGAAAATAAGCAAGAATTCAAGATTGAAATAAAGGATTTTGCAGTCTTTATTGCCGAAGCGTTGAATTTGATATGATGATGTCTCATGGCTGAAAAAAGGAGTCCCATTGTGGTCATAGGAGGCGGTATTGCAGGCATTCAAGCAGCATTGGATCTCGTCGATTCCGGATTCGATGTAGAGATCATTGACCGTGAAGCCAGCCTGGGAGGCTTGATCAGCAAGCTAGACATCATGTTTCCAACTCATAATTGTCGTTTTTGCACGATCAATCCCGAATTCGTTAAAAGGGCAAGGTATGAAAACCTTACAATTCACGTTAATGCAGAAATAAAAGAAGTTGAAGGGTCGTTCGGCAATTTTTCCGTAACCGTTGAGAAATCTTGGAATTTCTGCGATGAAAAAAGATGTAATAACTGCGGTAAATGCGTTGACTTTTGTTTGAATGAGATTCCCAATGGAAATTTTGCCTTATTAAAAGAAAAGCACCTTCCTTTTTTCAAATATACATTCCGATGTCGTCCCATTCCCAATCATTTCCATTTTGATCCCGAAATTTGCCTGACCTGTAAAAAATGTCAGGAAATCTGTGACTTGAACGCATTAGATTTCTCCCGCGAAAAAGAAACCATCGAAATCGATGCGGCAGCCATCGTGATTTCCACCGGACTGCCAATGTTAGATGCATCGAACTTGAAATCATACAATATGGGTAAGTTTCCTAACATTATAACGGGTCTGGAGCTTGAACGCATTTTGAGCCCTCTCGGACCAACGAAAGGAAAGTTAAAGAGACCTCATGATTCTGTCTTTCCGAAAAGAATTGCATGGCTTTTGTGTGTTGGATCGCGTGATCGCAGGTCCGGTAACAATTATTGTTCACGCATTTGCTGTGAATATTCAATGAAGGAAGTCTTGATGGTAAATGATCGATTTCCCGAAATTGAATGTTCCATCTTTTACATGGACCTGCGTATTTCCGAAAAAAACTACGTGCAATATTTGAAACAGGTTAAAGAATCAAGTAATATCAGACTCATTTCCGGAAAAGTCTCCTTTATTGAGGAAGATCCCATGTCGAAGAATCTTTACTTGTATTATGAAGATCGAACGACAAATAAATCCCTGATATCTGAGTTTGATTTAGTTGTGCTGGCAACAGGACATGAAGCTACTGCCAGAAGTCTAGAATTAGCAAATATTTTGAATATTGAGTTGGATCAAAATGGTTTCTATTCATTTGACCCCTTGAAACCAACTGAAACCAATATCCCTGGCGTATATACTTGTGGTTCTTTCACTATGCCCCGAACAATATCTGAGTGCATCGTATCTGCAAACGCCGTTGCAGGATGTATTTCGAACAGATTATCTTTCTTGAAGGTTCCTTCTCAACAAGTAGTCGTGCATGGGGAACTTTCAGGATCGAAAAATGAAGAAAGAATCGGTATCTTTATCTGTAATTGTAATGGTCAAATTTCTGACAACGTCAAGATGGATGATGTTATAAAATCAGTCAGCAATTGCAATGACGTGAAATTCACGAGTAATGATTTTAATGCATGTGAAAATGCCGATATTTCAAGAATAAAAGAAATAATAAAACTAAATGGGTTGAACCGAGTAGTTTTTGGTGCATGTCAACCGACAATTTACGAAAAACAAATCAAACAAGAAATCGTTAAGACGGGTTTAAACCCTGATTTAGTGGAGATCGTTAACATACGTGAGAATTGTTGTTTAACACATGGAAACGACTTGAACTTGGCAACACGAACCACTATAGATCAAATTTTGATCGCTTTATCACGGATTACTGATGTAATTCCTAATTCAACCATCACGCTCTCTTGCATTAAATCCGTTCTCATTATTGGAGGGGGATTGGCAGGATTGGTCGTGGCTCGGGAATTGGCCAGCCAAGGTATCGACTTGTATGTTGTTGAAAAAGAGGGCGAATTGGGTGGAATGCTGAAAAAGATTAACTTGTTGATAGAAGGTCCCGACCCCCAAATTTTTTTGAAATCATTGAAAAAATCCGTAAATTCTTGGGATAACGTTCACGTTTTCTTAAACTCAGAATTGAAATGCGTGGAAGGACATGTCGGTAATTTCCGCGTTGAGCTAGTCCAAAATGACAAATGCTTGAATTTCAGAGTCGGGGCGATTGTTATTGCTACTGGGGCAAGAGAATACAAGCCTACTTCTCTAAAAACTCCCGAAACACCTTTGATAATTAGCCAATTTGAACTCGAACGTAAGATAAAAAATGATGAAAAAATCGGTAATGACCTGATAATGCTGACTCATCCCGAAGATCTTCATTTGAATTATCGGCGCTTCAGCAAGATTTCCGTGATTCAAGCTTTAAAGAACGCAATTTTTTTGAAAAACATCAATCAAGATAAAGAAATTGTTGTTTTAACTCGAAATATCGATCTTTTCGGCACTTATGAAAAATATTACGAAAAAGCCCGTGAGATGGGCATCAATTTCATCCGATTGAGAGAAAACGGCTACCCCGACATCTCAACGCTCAATGATCGCGTGAAGATCAAATTCCGTGACGAATCAGGGGAGGAAAAGACACTCTTCTCGGATTTATTAGTCCTTAGTTCGGGACTAATGGAAAACGGAAATGAAAAACTTGCAAGAATATTAAATGTTCCGTTGGATGATGATTTCTTTTTCAAATTACGTGATTCGAAATTACATCCTGTAGAGACCGTGGTTCCGGGGATCTTTGCGTGTGGGACTGCAACGGGTGCAAGGTTGGTGTATGAAACAATACTTGAAGCCCTTGCTGTATCTTCAAAGATATCCATTCTTTTAAAGAATGATGTCGTGCAGTTCAGGAAAAATTTCGCTGAAATTGATCCCGACACGTGTATTGGTTGCGGGTCGTGTGCTGAAATTTGTCCGATAGGAGCAATATCACTTATACATTTATCAAGACAACTGGGAGAGATACTGCTTGAAATGAGAATTTCGGAAGTTGACCCTGTAAAATGCTTGGGATGTGGTACCTGCGTGCCGAGGTGTCCTGTTGGGGCGATAAAACAAAAGAACCTATCTCGGGAACAAGTATATATTATGGAAGACATCTTACTAAAAGGTGAAAAGAATAACTGAACGAAGTATTTTAGCCTTTATTTGCAATTGGTGTGCCCGTGCAGCTCTGGAATCTGCAGCTCTTCATCGAATGGAGTATCCATTTAATGTGAAGTTTATCAAATTATCCTGTGTTGGGAGATTGGAACCCATCTTCATTTATAGGGCATTTTTGGAAGGATTTGATGGCATATTGGTATTTGCCTGTCCTCAAAATGATTGTCATTATGTCCAAGGTAACATTATCGCTCGAGCCCGAATTGAAAAAATACATGCAACATTAGACTTACTGGGGTTTGATCAGGAGCGATTGAAGGTCGTTTGGTTAGCTGCAAACGATATTGAAAAGTTTCAAAGATCCATTTTAGAATTCGGAGACCTCCTCGACAAATTGGGGTCTAATCCAATATTCTCGAATTCAAAAGGAGGTGGTGAGCAGGTTTATGACTGAAGAAAATGTTCGCATCGGAATTTTTCTATGTCAGTGAGGCAAGAACATCGCAGAAGTTTTAGAAATGAAAGAACTGGTCAACTTTGCAAAGCAATTTCCAGATGTTGTCGTCGTGGAAGAATCAGTATCATTATGTACTGAATCAGGAGCGGCACAAATTGCAGAAAATATTAAAAAGCACGACTTGAATCGAATCATCGTTGCCGCCTGCACGCCAATAACTCACCGAAAAGTCTTTGAGACCATCGTAAAGGAGCACGGCCTAAATCCCGGGTATCTCGATTTTATCAATCTCAGAGAACAAGATACTTACGTCCATCGTGATGATCGAGTAAATGCACTCCAACAGGCCAAAGATCTTCTTCGAGCAAATATTGCACGTTCAAGATTACTTGAAGAAATACCTGTCCGACTTGTCAGGCTTACACCAGAAGCCCTGGTTGTTGGCGGTGGTGTTGCGGGAATTCGGACGGCTTTAGACCTCGGTTATCATGGATTCAGCACGTATATCGTGGAAAAGTTTCCGTCTATTGGAGGCAATTCCGCAAAATTGGATCGAATATTTCCCACGGACGATTGTTGTATCTGAATATTAGGCCCACTCATGCTAAAAGTGGAACGAAACCCTCACATATCTCTGGTGTACGGGGAAATTGAAGACATCGATGGATATATCGGAAACTTCAAGGTAAAAGTCAAGAAAAAACCGCGGTACATTCGATCTGAACGCTGTAATGCCTGTGGTTCTTGTGCAGAAGTCTGTCCTGTCATGGTTCCAAATGAATTTAATTGTGGTTTGGATGCACGGAAAGCAATTTACATCCCATTCACGCAAGCAGTTCCTGCTACCTACACGATTGATAAAGACCATTGCATAGAATGCCAATTGTGCGTAAAAGCCTGTGACCAAGATGCCATTGACCTCACGCAACAACCGGAAAATCTCGATCTAACCGTTGGGATCATTGTCGTGGCTACGGGCTTTGAACCATTCAACCCAATCGGGGTATATGGCTATGGACGATACGAGAATGTCATCACGCAACTTGAATTGGAACGAATACTTGCTCCCAACGGACCCACCGAAGGCAAGCTTAGGAGAATCACGGGTGACAAGGTTCCAAAACGCATTCTAATGATTCAATGCGTTGGTTCAAGGTCTCCAAAAACACACGACTATTGTAGTTCTGGAATTTGTTGCATGGTTGCAATAAAAAACGCGCGTCTACTGAAACAACACGATCCTGAAGCGGAAATTACAATTGCTTACATCGACATTCGGGCATCTGGAAAACGATATGAAGAATACTATAAAGAAGCACGAGAAATGGGCATCAAGTTCCTGCGCGGGAACGTATCTAAAGTAAAGGAAGACCCAAAAACAAAGAACATAACTGCACGAATTGAAGACACGCTCAACAATTCCGTGAGAAATCACGAATTTGATCTGGTGGTACTCTCCGTGGGGATGGAACCCGCGAAAGAAACAAGTCGAATGGCACGGATGCTGGGAATTGACACGAGCACGGACGGATACTTCAAAGAACTCCATCCTCGCTTGTATCCAATCACGACAAAAGTCCCTGGTGTATTTCTGGCGGGTGCTTGTCAAGGTCCACGATCTGTCGATCAAACCGTTGCAACGGGGAAAGGAGCTGCATCTGCTTCCGCAATCCTAATGTCACACGGTGTCTACGAAATGGAACTGATAAAGGCAGAAATTGATCTCGCAAAGTGCAGCAGGTGTGGACTATGCGTGGAAGTCTGTCCGTACCACGCGATCTCAATCAAGCACGGTCGAACAATCGTGAATGAAATTACCTGTCGAGGTTGTGGGGCATGTGAAACCGTGTGCAAGAACGATGCCATCGAACTTCGCTACTATAGGAACAGGCAGCTGGTGACTTATATCGAAAATTTGGTTCAAAAAGCACGATAACTTGCCTGCATTGAAAATTTAATGTTAAGACGAATGATCTTTTTAGGTAAAGGCTCACTAAAAAGGGACAACTCCACGCCAGGAGTCTTGACATGCTTTAAAATATCCTGACCTCATCAAGTCGACAATTATTTCTTGAGAATTGGGTTTTTGGTTAAAAATATTATTTCAAATGTCATTTCTAATGAAACTTAATTCCGGTTCGAATGGCTTCGCGGATGATACTTATTTCGTTCCTTCTTCGTTGAAATTCAGTATTAGTCAAACAAATCGGTTCAAGAGAGATTCTATCTTCTGTCCAGTATTGAATGATATTAATGATCCTATCTCGAAATGATAATTGGTCGAACTTGTCTGATACTACGAGTAAATCCACATCGCTTGACCTAAGATGAGTTTTAGTTGCTCTCGAACCAAATAAATATATTTGAACTTTGCTATCGAAGCACGTTTTCAATTTTTGACAGAATTTTTTTATGGTCTTATTTACTTCTCGATCATCGATGTGACCCATTTTATTATTCTTTCTCCTTTATTCAAAATACGAACGGCAATCTCTTCATCATATAATTCGGCAGGTATCCCATTTGCGGCATCGGGATATCTTGTTGTCATGTAATCGGGAGTTAATTCTCTCAGAAAAGAGTAAAAATCTTCAGGTAATTCAATTTCCCTCCCTAATTCCAAAAGGTTGTGAGTTTTTAATGGTAAATCATTTTTACTATGAATAAACAGGGCTTTTAGAGATTTTTCAACTGCTTGATGGAGAAAATATACGCTCGCGTAATAATTCTCCAACCCTATGTTATCTCTTGCTGTCTTGAGATCTGCTTTTGCCTGGTACCACCATCTCCGTGTTTCTTCCCGCATTAATGCTCACGAATTATCTAGTTTCATCATTCATTAAAATTTTATATAACATCCTAAATAAATCCATCCTAAATAAATCCCGTATTTTAAATTTTCTATTTGTTTTTCCAGAAAGACCGCTTGAACTGACGTGAGATTCCTTTGATGAGATTTATTTCTCGAGTTAGATGATGTTGTTCAGAATATTTTCTAACAAATCGGTTATAAAAAGATTCACGATGATGAGAGATTTTTTAAATCATGTATGAAGAGAATTCGTTATTCGTTAATATTTACTTTAAGAATTTTAAAGAAATCAACATATTTATCTTCAATTTTCACGGATTTTTAAAGATGTTCAATTCATGTTATCAATGGAGGATTAAAAATGGTCGAATTTATTCAAGTCAAAGGCAATCATCGTGAAATGGGTGTTCAGCAAGCCGAAAATTTCAAGATCAAAGAAATAATCGCAGAAGTGATGAAATCAGACATAATGCAGGATGTTAAACCGAAGTTTGTCCCGATATTCCTCGTCAAGTTTGCGTTAGGGTTGATGGGACGCATGAACATTAAAAAAGCCGTTCAGAAATACGTTCCAAATCAACACGAAAAATTGATAGGAATTGCAGAGGGTGCAGGAATCAGCAAGAATCTCACGTACGGACTCCATTATATCGAGGTCTATACAGGTGATCCCAAAACAACGGCTTACATATCGCCCGGATGCACGCAATTATTTGCGTTACCTCCTGCTACTGCAGACGGTTCACTTCTCTTTGGTCGAAACTATGATTTTCCCAAAGCATTACAACCATATCAAATGGTAAGGCTCGATGAACCGGATGATAAATTGAAATGCCTGACCATCTCACAATATCCACTTGCAGGAGCGCACATGGGAATTAATGAGAAAGGACTAGCCATTGGCATTAATTATGCTCGAACGTGGGAGAAATATCCCGACGATTTTTCATTTAAAGGAGTCCCTCCCACGCTAATCGTTCAGGAAGTGCTTGAAAACTTCGAAACTACTGAAGAAGCAATTAAATACATAAGCAATTTTCCGGCGCGTTCGAATGCCCAACATTATGGAATCATGGATGAATCTGGAGATGCTTGCGTCCTCGAAACGACTCACACGGATTTTGCCATTAGACGACCAAAGGATGGCATCATGGCACACAGCAACACGTTTCGCACGGAAAAATTCTTCGATCATAATTGCCCTGACGATCACCATTGGAAAATCAAGAAAATGAGACACATCTCCTACATCAAATCTCCAAAGATGCGATATGAGCGAGCTCATGAACTTCTGGTCAAGCACAAAGGAGACATCACGATGGAGACCTTTAAAGAAATTTTGGGCGACCATCAGTACCCGAGCTCTCATCCTGAAAAAAATAACGGAGAACCAGACGATTTTACGGTGTGCACTCATGGCGAAACGGGGATCACTCTGGCGTCCATAATCATCAGACCGAAAACACGTCAAATGTTCGTCACAGACAGGCAACCGTGCCACTCCATGTATGAAGAATTCAAATTCTAACTGAATCAAAATGACAAGACAGAAAGTCATTCTCCCGAAGAAAGGAAAGCCCGAAGAAGAATTGTTTGATGAGATGGAAAAAGCACGAAAAAACGATTTGAAGTGGAGAGAAGCGCGGAACTGGAGCTTGGTTTATACGGGTGGTCCCAAGCACGATGAGATCATCAAGAAAGCGTACACGATGTTCTTCTCGGAAAATGCATTGAGTGGAATGGCATTTCCAAGCCTGAAGAAATTTGAAATTGAAGTCGTTGCAATGACTGCCGACCTGCTGGGTGGCGATCGAAGGGTCGTAGGAACATTGACGTCCGGTGGAACTGAAAGCATTCTCATGGCAATGAAAACCTATCGCGATTGGGCACGCGAAAAGCACCCCGAAATAAAAAAGCCCGAAATCATCTTGCCAATGACAATTCATCCTTCTTTCGGAAAAGGCGCGCATTACTTTGACATTAAACCCGTGTACACTCCCATTGATCCCGAAACACTCCAAGCGGACGTGAACGCAATTCTTGATGCTGTTAACGAAAAAACCATCGCAATTGCAGGCTCTGCGGTCTGTTATCCATACGGAGTCGTGGATCCCATTCCTGAAATGGCTGCTATCGCCGAAGAACGCGGGATCGGATGTCACGTAGATGCTTGCCTGGGCGGGTTTTTCTTACCATTCATTCGCAAATTGGGATATCCCGTTCCCGAATTTGATTTCAAGATTCGAGGAGTCACTTCAATTTCGGCTGACGTGCATAAATATGGTTATGGTGCAAAAGGTGCGAGTGTCATTCTTTATAGAAAAGAAAAGTGGCGCTTATACCAATATCACGCTTATTGCGATTGGGTTGGCGGACTTTATGCGTCTCCAGCAATGTTAGGCACGCGTCCGGGTGGTGCCGTGGCGGCTGCATGGGCTGCCATGATGTCCCTCGGAGAAGAAGGATACTTGGAACGAGCAAAAATCATAATGGAGACTGCTGAAAAAATAATCAACGGGATTAACTCCATTCCTGAATTAATCGTCAAGGGAAAGCCCACGATGGGCGTGCTTGCATTCGAATCCGAAAAAATTAACATTTACTCGGTCGGAGACGAAATGGAGAAGCTCGGATGGCACTTGGATTATCTTCAAAAACCGCCTTGCTTGCATCTGATAATAAATCCACATCATGTTCCTGTTGCAGACAAATTCATTGAAGACCTACAAAGAGCCGTGATGAGAGTTCGAGAAAAACCAACCGAAACAATTGAAGGAACGGGTGCCATGTACGGTATGATGGCAAAGATCCCCGATAGAGAATCCGTCCACGATTTCGTTGTCAAGTTTCTCAGCGATTTCTACAAATTATGAATTTTCCAATTGGAGAAAAAGTAATGAAGAAGACTTGATGTAGATTTTTACTTGTGAATTCGGAATTCCAAGCACTAAAATTTAATTTTAATGCCGTTTAGAGAAATCTTTAGAGAATCAATATTTTTTTTAAAAAGAATTACTTCATGCAGATGATCTTTCTCCTTCCTAAAAGGTATAGATCAAAAATATCCAATACATTTCTTCCGATCATTCCTTGAAATGGAAGAATTTTTGAAATCGGTGTTGAAATACATCCTACTTGCAATACTTGCCCGAAGATTTCCAAATTGAGTTTAAAGACCGATTTTTTTTCAATTCCAGAAACCGTTTGAACTGTTTTCTCATCGATTTCTTCTAATTTAAATTCATCAAAAATATCAGATCTAAGCAAACATACTGATGCAGCAGTATCGGGAATAACAGCAATGGTCTTTTTAATATCTTTTTTCACGAGTTTAACAGGAATAATGGGATACGTGTTGGCATCCACTCTGTGGTAATCCCAACAATTCAATTCAACCGAATTTGCTGAAAAAGCATATTCCAGTTTTGGTATCTTTTTATTTTTGCGTTTAATTACTATTCCCTTAAAAGGAAATTTACCTATGAGATCTTCCATCAAAGATGACGGTGAATCTGCCACGCCTATTATTGCACCCTTAATCACTGCATAGTATTTTCCATCAGGAACCCAGTCAGGAGCTTCTACTTCTTCAGCCTGACTTTTCAATTCTTCAATTTTTAATTTCTCACTTATCGCTTTTCTTACAAACTGACTAATCGTATTGTATTCACGATCAGATAATATTTTTTTAATGCGCTCTTTTTCCTTCATTGGTATCTTTATGTTCAATAATGGCATTTCACATCACGATCAGTGTAGATAAATTGTATATAAAAAACGTATTCTAGTGAGATATTTTTTCAAAAGTCTTAAAACCTTTATTTTTCTAGCTTGCTATTCATTTTCATCGAATTATTGAATTTCTCGGTGATTTCTACAAATCATGATTTTCCATTTGAAGAAAAAGTAGTGAAAAAGACTCTGAAGTCTTCTTTTAGTCGCGAAATACCGTATTTTCGCCCATTCCTTGACTTATGATGCGTTTTGGTGAGATGTCGGCTTCTAATCCATCGTGGTGCGTGATGTCTAAAAGAATGCCATTTAATGCTTCATCTACGGAATCGATCCCGAGATCTTCCAGCATGATCCGCGTGTGTTTCGGATATTTCCATTCCCATCGTTCGTCAAATTCCACGTTTTCAAAAAATTTCTTATCTTTCGTGTTAGTGGTTTTGCATTCCATCGTGGCAGCAGGTAGCGGGATGCCCTTGGCAAACTGTTCGATATATCCTATTCTCCAGAGTTCGGGAAAGTCGTTCTTTAGCCATTCGCGAGCATTTTCGTGCAGCGTGGTAATGAACAATTGGAGATCGGAAAAAAGTCCTGCACCGCGCAAGCAATATTTTGGTCTGGGCATGCCAAACATGGTCCTTAAGAGCGGTGGCCAAGGCGTGAAGCCTGCCAAGAATTCCTTCAGACCATATTTCTCTTTTGCATTCACGGCATCCCAAAACAACGCGTGATTTTCCCAACAAGACGTTTCGAACGTGATGTTCACGGCTGTAGTGATCCAAGATATGCTACCTAAATAAGGGGATGTTCCCCACTGAGGTGTTCTTTCATTCCTAACGTCCTCCAGAGCTTCGATCACGCGAATGCCCGCTTTCTTGAATGTTTTTTCCTTTTTGGGAATGTCCTTTATCTTCACGCCTGATTTCATATGGCGCCGTTCCATGACATCGTCATTCTGTCCCACGATCCACCAATCAACGGGAATTCCATCTTCTAGATGGGCATTGAAAATGAACAGCATTTCTTTTTTGAAATCGTCCACGAGTTGAAATGAGCAGTCTAAACTATCTCCATACAGGAGCTTCATGGTACCTTGCATCAGGTCCGTCCGTGTCGGGACAATGGGCGGATGTAACATGAAACACATGGTTTTATCTGGTTGCGGCAACGCCCCATCGATGACTTTCTTGCTAACCAAGATGGCTTCGTCTAACCGAACTTTTAACAGGTCGTAAATTAGATCGGTAAGCGTCTTGACGGAGTGTTCGTAAAATTCCCATCCCAACTCTTTAAATACGGGCCAAATATGGTTATACAACGGCATTGCAAGTTTTGTTTCCACGTCATCGGGGAGTTCTGAAAAATTGTGCGGCATTTGGTCGTCCTCAATGATTCTCTTTCGATGAATTAATTTATTAAAATTTTTTATACTTCTTGTTGAGAAGAATTAAAATCTTTATTACATTCGGTGTTTAGCAATTTTCGATCGATCGAGTTCTTATTAAATTTGTAATTTTATTATTCTATTGAATTAAAAGCTTTGAAAATTCTATGTAAGGAGAAGGACATGTTCATTAAAAATCTTGATATTTCAGAATTCAGGGGAATAAAAAAAAGTAAAAAACCAATCGAACTTTCTCACTTCACAGTTTTAATTGGAAAAAACAATTCTGGCAAATCCTCGATATTAGAAGCATTATCTTTGCTACCTGCCCCTCAAGTCAACGACTATTTTACGAAAACTAAAAAGATTGAAGCAGTTCAAAAACTTCATAGATCAAATGTAATGGATTATAAATCATTAATCTATTTGTATGCAGGCTCAGCTTCTCTTAAATACGAATTCAAGCACATTATATCGGACAAATCCAATCTTATTGGGGATTTTGAATATCAAATCTCATTTAAAATCATGGAAAAGGAAATAAAAATTTGGATTTATAACGAAGAAGTTAGCAAGCGGACTGATGAAGCATTAAAAGAATATTTCAAAATTGGGGAGCAAAAACCCAAGAAATCATGGCAATTAACTCCAACATTATCGAGTCTTGTTTTATTCATTCCGAACAATACTTCGATTTTGAGATCATTAGAAGAAAACATGGAAACTCTAAAGGACTCAATAATGAAAAGTGGTTTTCATGCTAAAATAGCAAAAGACCTAAACGAATGTATCGATGATGAGTATAGTGAAATAGTCTTTTTGACACCGATTTCCATCAGAAAAGTTTTTCCAAATAGTTCAAACTACATAAAATTAGGCGATCTCGGATCTGGAGCTGAAAGAGCCATTAAAATAATCGCTTTAACCGAAGCCATCAATCCAAGACTTCTTTTAATAGATGATTTTGGGGCTGGACTTCATCCTTCTCTGATAAAAATGATGATGAATTGGATGAAAGAAAAAAAATGGCAAACGATCATATCAACTCACAGCATTGATGTTTTATACATGTTAGCGGACTTGAAACCAGAAAAAACGACTATCTTGCAGTTAAAGAAATCAAATGAAGATATCTTAGATTATGTAACCCTAACAATAGACGATTTAGAAGATATACTTGATGCCAATAACGATCCTCGTTTACTAGTTAAAACATTTGATTTATAGCTAATTTTAAGGTTAAGGGGAGAAATTTGAGATTAATAGATGATCCTAAAAATCAAACTCCGTCATATCATGTCATTTCTGGAGACGGTAGAAGCGATATCCGTGTACTTAGAGGTTTTTGTGACAAGTATAATGGATATGATATAACTTTATATTTTCCAAAGCATCCCGTTGGAAAACAAACTGGATTAAAAGCTTTGAAAGTATATAAAGAAATGGATATATAATAGTCAAGATGAAAATAAAATCATCACTTTCCGTGAGGGAAGCGGCTGTTAGGCTTGCAGCCGAAAGTTCTATTGGAACTTGGACGGATATATCTACGATGAAGCCAGAGATCAGGAAGTTGGCAGCCAAAATCTTCGAAATAAAAGAAGACGTTATAAAAGTAGCATATCCGTTGGATATCTTTGAGCCCAGCATTCCTCAAATCCTTGCGGATGTCGCAGGTAATATTTTCGGCATGCTTGATGTTGATGAATTACGGATTGAGGATATTATCATTCCAAGTAAATTTCTCAAACAATTCAGAGGTCCCTCGCACGGGATTGATGGCGTCCGGAATATGATGCAGATCAAGGATAGACCACTGGTAGGGACCATCATTAAACCTAAAATTGGGCTTCCTTATAAAGACCATGCCAGAGTTGCATTCGAAGCATGGATTGGAGGGATTGACTTTGTTAAAGATGATGAAAACCTCACGAATCAATCATTTAATCCCTTTAAAGAACGCGTCATCGAGACTTTACAGGCGCTTGACAGGGTTGAGACTAAAACAGGTGAAAAGAAAAATTATGCAGCAAACATATCTGCTCCATATAATGAAATGCTAGAACGGGCTGATATTCTCAAAGATCATGATGGAAAGTGTGCGATGATCGATGTCATAACTTGTGGATTTTCAGCAGTTCAAAGTTTCATCACGGAAGAACGTTTTAACTTCATTCTTCACGGACATCGTGCAATGCATGCTGCCATGACGCGAAATCCTAATCACGGAATTCACATGAGCATGTTGGCTTTACTATCTCGCATGTGTGGTATGGACCAATTTCACGTTGGTGCGGCTTTTGGAAAGATGGAAGGTGATGTTGAGGAAGTTACAAGGAACATTCACTCTTGCACGTTTGATTGTGGTTTAAAAAAGACATTTCCTGCCTGTTCGGGCGGCTTGCACCCTCGAGTCATCCCTGACATTATTGAAACTTTCGGAAAGGACATCATCATTCAAGCCGGCGGTGGAGTTCACGGACATCCAAAGGGAACAACTGCTGGTGCAACGGCAATGAGGCAGGCTGTCGATGCCGTGATGGATGGCGTTTCACTTGAAACTCATGCAAAAACACACGAAGAATTAGCCGGTGCATTACAAAAATGGAAATCTCAATATTCCTAAAGACGTTTAAATCTGGAGAATCTTCACGTGAAAAAATATTTGGTCTTCGATTTAGGTGCAAGCTCTGGACGTGCAATGCTTGGCATTTTAGATGATAAACTTCTAAAGCTTCATGAAATTCATCGTTTTTCTAACAAGGGAATTCGAGTTTTTGATTCTCTCTATTGGGATGTCCTGCATCTTTTTGAAGAGATGAAGATCGGGCTTAAAAAAGCGGCGGAAAAATACGGATCTCGATTTGATGGTATTTCGACCGATTCTTGGGGCGTTGATTTCGTGCTGCTTGATGAAAACGCAAATTCCGTTGGTTTTGTTCACCATTATCGAGATAATAGAACGAATGGCATGCTCGACAAAATGCTGAAAGTCGTTTCAAAAAAGGAGATTTTTGAACGAACGGGCATTCAATTCATGCAACTCAATACATCTTGTCAATTATATTCGATTGTCAAGGCAAAGGCTCCCCAACTTGCCATCACGAAATCATTTTTAATGATTGCCGATTATTTCAACTTCCTTCTCTCCGGTCAAAAATGCCAAGAGCGATCACTGGCCAGCACCACACAGCTATACGAGCCCGTGAAAAAAGAATGGGCACGGGATATCATCGAAAAACTAAAATTAAAATTCGAGTGGTTTCCAAGACTCGTTGATTCAGGAACGATAATCGGTCCCCTTTTTCCAACAGTCGCGGCTGAGACTGGTGTTGATGGGGTGTCTCCGGTCATTGCCTCACTCAGTCATGATACTGCTTGTGCTGTTGCAGCGGTCCCCGTTGAGCAAAATATCAAGACTTGGGCTTTCATAAGTTCAGGCACGTGGAGTCTCATGGGACTCGAATTGAAGCAACCAATTATTAATGATGCGGTTCTCGACTGCAATTTAACGAATGAAAGCGGAGCATTTGGAACCACGCGTTTTCTAAAGAACATAAGAACATTATGGGACTTTGGCTCATTCAAGAATGTAAAAATTTGTGGGAAAGGCGAAATGGTAAAAAAATTTCCTTTGATGATATCTCGAAATGGGCTGAAAAAGCCGAACCGTTTAAAACTCATGTTGATCCTGATGATATTGCCTTTTTAAATCCTCCAAACATGATTGAAGCATTATTAGATCACGTCGAAGCAAGAAATCAAAAACCGCCAACAGAAATGGGCGAAGTTGCTCGCATGATTTTTGAAGGATTGGCATTTCGTTATCGTGAGGTCCTCGAACAACTCCAGAAGTTTTCTCCTGACAGAATTGAGAAGATTTATATCGTTGGTGGTGGCTCAAAAAACGAGCTCCTCTGTCAGTTCACCGCCAATGCAACCGGGCTTCCTAACCGGGCTTCCTGTCGATGCAGGACCTGCTGAAGCCACGGCAATCGGAAACATCTTGATGCAAGCCATTGCCACGAAACAATTAAAATCTTTTAAAGAAATGAGAAAGATCGTGCGGAATTCATTCGAAATCAAAACATACCTGCCCAAAAACGTCTCTGAATGGGATGAAATGTATGAAACTCACACCTAAAAATCGTTAAAGGAAAACTTCATTAATTATTGAGTAAGATACTTTTATTATTATCTATACATATAAACATCCGTCTAGCTATATTTGAAACATTCAAAAATGGTCCGGGCTTAAGTAAAATATCATGTTCATTATTTGTTTTGATCTTGAGGGCGTTTTCACGCCAGAGGTATGGATAAACGTTGCAAAAGAAACGGAAATCGATGAACTCAAATTGACAACGCGAGATATTTCCGACTATGATGCTCTAATGAAACAACGACTAAAAATTCTGAAAGAACACGGCATTACCTTGAAAAACATCCAAGATATCATCTCGAAGATGGAACTACTGCCCGGAGCCCGCGAATTTTTAGATTGGATCAGGACCATTACTCAGGTGTTGATTCTTTCCGATACTTTCATCGAGTTTGGAATGCCATTCATGAAAAAACTGGGTTATCCCACGCTTCTCTGTCACGACCTTGAAGTTGATGAAAAGGGGATGATCTCAAATTACCGCCTTCGGATTCGGGACATGAAAAGACAGACCGTGATTGCTCTAAAAAAGATGAATTATGACGTGATTGCCATTGGAGATTCCTATAACGATACAGGGATGCTATCAGAAGCAAAACACGGAATACTATTTCGTCCGCCTGAGAGCGTGATTAAAGAATTCCCACAATTTCCTGTCGTTACAGGATATTCTGACCTGAAAAATCTCATTTCCAAGTATTTGGAAACTTGAATTCAAATCAAAACGGATTTATTGGATTTTAAATTCGAAATCTTCTTTGCTTGAATTTGCTACTTTTGTAGAGAAGTTATAAAAACTTCATGAAGAAATATTATTTCAGAAACTTTTCCATCAATATTTAATTTATATAGGTGAGATATCTTGCCGAAACCGTTGTGGGCTACTTATATTGACCTGTTGAAGTTACCATTAATGGAGTATAAAAAAGTAAAGGGATTAACGATTAGGAATCCAAAAAATGAGTCCGATTTAAAGATGTTTGTCCAATTGTTTAATGAGATTTGGGCACCAGCGAAACAAGTCCCTGGTATTACGACCACGGAATTGAGCTTAGATGATGCAAAGGCGATTTCTGCAGAAAAAATCCTGTTGGCGGAATTGGAGGGAAAAATCGTTGGTTTCCTGGTCGTGAATACTGAAGTCGAAAATGGTGAAAAAATCGGCGTCTACACTCACCTTGGAGTAAAAAAAGAATATAGGAAAAAAGGAATCGCATCTGCCTTGACTTTCAAGGGTGGTCAGTATCTCGTTGATAAATATGGCATAACGAAAATAAAATCAATCATTCATAGAAGTAATAAAGCGGCAATGGATTTCATAAACTTCATTAAATTCTCAAAAACTGTGGAGGTAGATGAGGATTCCAAGTTGCCGATCCCGTGAGCCAAGCTATACTCACTCATTTAACGATTTGTCTTCCCAGCAGAGCAAATCCTTTTTCATGACAAAACTCTTCAATTTGTTGATATGAAGCATGAACCGCCATGAACTGATCTATGAGTATGAGGAGAGAGCATTCATCAATGAATCGGGCAATCTTATATTTTGCCAGTTGTTTTTCTATCTCGTCCAAATCTCCCGAATCTCCGACAAGGTGCAGGTATAATTCATGTTTTTTTCCTTTGACCTGCTCCAGTTCATAGTCATATTCCTTGTTTTTTGGCGTGCCGGGCTTCTTGCAAGGAGGGTTTTTGAATATGTTTTTAAAATACCCGTACATCCACGCTTCCCCATACGAAAGTAAGTATTTTCGATGTTCAAGCACTCAATCACCAGGGAACCAGTTTAGGATTTTCTTAGAAACAGAGAATTAAATCATTTATCATTTAGTCTGTGATTTTATAGTGTCTTCAAGTGCCTTTAAGCGTTTCTGACACAATTCGTGTTTCAGGCTCTTTAGACTATTTAAATCTCCAAGATCCTTGATCTGGATCTGTTTGGGTGTCATGTGAAATATTTCAAAACCGGGAAGCATTTTCAAGATGTCTTTCAATTGCTCGTAAAGTTCCATTGAGAATTCCGAAAATTTCAATTGAAAATCTGTCTTGCCCGCAATGTACAATTCAATCATGACCTTTCTGAGTTGTGCAGCGTCTTCTACTGAGAAGCACTCGAGTTCATCCATGTTGTCTTCCCATTCATCTTGCACGCTTTTCATCATGATCTAAACCCTTTTCTCATCAAGCAAAGAGGATAATTAACCTAAACTCGATTAGAACTCATTAGTAATAAGAACCAAAATCAAGAAGGCAAGTGAAACCATTGCTATTTAAAACTTAGTATAAAGAATCAAACAGATCAGAAGAAAACAATTTTTTTTATGCTAACCTTTTATATACAAGTAAGCTTTTCAAAATATCTTTCTAAGATTTACACGATCATGATAAAAACAATGATACGAAATCTGTCAAAAATGAATTGGTTCATTAAAAACTGGTTGATCATGTAATTTGTTCTAAATAAATTGATTATTTTGATCGTTATATATAATTTTATAATGATATTGCCATGGATCGTGATTTCAGAAAATTAAAGATTTTTTC
>JALGVI010000129.1 GCA_029838215.1 Candidatus Helarchaeota archaeon
TCGCCGCGCGGTGCGTAAACGTAGACTTCGTGTCCCATGTTTCGCAACTCTTTCTCAAGAGCCTTGATGGTGACCGTAACTCCATTGATTTGCGAATATGTATCCGTGAAAAAACCAATTTTCAAATGAATCACGATGTTCTTTGATAATTTATGATATACGATTCTAATTCTCGAAAAACCTCAACGATCTTTGGAGGATTCTTGGGATTCCAATTGCCTATTGTTAAAAGGGCATCACCAGGCGGTCCCAACATCTTCTCTAACTTGGGAGGGAATTTAATAAGAGGCTTTTCAGGATAATCACGAAAATCAATTTCGATGATGTAATGCTCCGTTAGGCTCTTAGAGATGAATACTTTGAAATGAGACGGTGAATCCATGGATTCCGTAGGATATTCGAAAAATAAATCACTTGCTTCCGTTTCAATTTTTGTTTTGTCTTCCGTAGTCTCTGTTCCCGCGGTCTCGGATGACATTGCTTTGGTTGATTCGGTACCTTCGATTGATTGAAGCCATTTATCAACAAAAGATGTAAACGAACGAAATCGTGCTAATTCTCCATCCCAATTCTCTAAATCCTTCCCGTATTCATTGATGAACTCACGGGAGATCTCATCAAGATGTTTTTTTATCGCTTCACTGTCATCTTCCGCATCTATTCCTAATACCACGATTATTTGACCTGCATGTTGATAGATAAACTTCACTTTCTTCAAATTTATGGAATCAATGTCTCCTGCCCCTGAACTCTTCGCAAAATTCGTCAACGCCAAAAATAGACCACTAATTAGGCTTTCATCCAAAGTCGTCTTGTCACCAAAATTCTTTTGGAATAGATTGGCACCTGATTCAAGAATAATCCAGAGATTTCTTATCATGAAGAGTTCGTCTCGTCAATTTCTATTTCTAATCTTTCGATTTCGATGAGTTGTCAACCATCACTCAAAAGTACTTAGCTCGTAATCTTATTAATTTCTTTTAATCAATTTTAAATTTACGAAATTCGAAAAAGTTTTAAAAATGAGAGACTTTCAACAGTAAAATGATGAAAAGAAACGAGTTTTCTACACGCTCTCTGGAATGGTGAGAATGAATCTAGTTCCTTTTTTATAATCTCCTTCGACTCTATCCTCGACCTGAATGTCTCCTCCATAGGTATTTAATATTTTCTTTACAAGAGATAAACCGATCCCCATGCCGCTGACGCTCCTATTTTCTCCTTGTCCTCTTTGAAAAATGGTCTTCTTTCGTTCGGATGGGATTCCCATTCCATTGTCAACGAATTCCATTCTCACAAAATTCGTGCCATCTTTTCGTTCTCTAGTTATTTTCACGCAAATTTCTACTTCGGTATTGAAATTATGCTTTACAGAATTGTTCAAGAGGTTCTCAAAAACGTCAAACAAGAATTCATTTGCCCGAACATATACTCGTCCACCAGAATGGTCTAAATTAACGATCATTTTCTTCTCTTTGAATATATTGCGCGTGAATTCGATTGCATTGTTTAGAACCTCAATGGCTTCCATGGTTTTTGACAATGGTTCTTGAACATCAAGCTTTGATAATTTCTGAACGTTCGTGATTAACCTTGCGCTTCTTTTAACCTGTTCCATGATGTTTTCTATCCTTTGCCTGACTTTTTCCCTATCATCTTGAGTTAAAAGACAAATTTCCGCAGATGAAAGTATATTTTGTAAAATGTTCCCCATGTCGTGAGACAATAAGTCTTTGTAAAATTCCGCACGAAGATAAGCATTTCGGTATCTCGTTTCTGATTCTTTTAATTCTTGTTCTAAAAGCTTGCGTTTAGTAATGTCTCTTGATATGACAATTGCCTTTTTCCCTTTATTTTCCGTTTCCATTATGTTTCCTTTTGATTCAACCCAAATATAATGCCCATCTTTATGCCGGTATCGCGATTCAATTGGTGTCCTTGACAAGAGAGCTTGATTAAAGAAAAGCGAAGCAACATAGTTCTGGTCATCGGGATGTACCAATTTAAATGCGTTCTTACCTATTAGATCCTCGCTTGAATACCCTAGAATGTTCAAGAATGCTCGTTCATTGATGAACTCATACTTTATGCCTTTTCCTATAACGGATATCAAGTCATTTGCATTTTCAGTAATTAGCCGATATTTTTCTTCGGATTCCCTAAGCAATTTTTCTGCTTGTTTTCTTTCAGTTATGTCTTTAATGGTCCCTATGGATGCAACTTTGCCATGATAATGTATCAATCCCACGCTCATGTTTACGGGTATTTTTGTCTTCCCATCCTTGTGAAGTAATCTGAATTCGTATTCTTTAGGAACTTCTTCACCTGCTTGCCTACGATAATACCTATCCACTACAAGATCTAGATCTTCGGGTGCAATAAGTTGTCGAATATCCATCCCGATGATTTCTTCAACGGAATATCCCACTATTTTTGCAAATGATTCATTGATGAATTCCACTTTTCTATCTCGTATGAGAAACACGCCATCTTGGATTTCTTCGACTAAAGTCCGGTATTTTTCCTCGCTATCACGTAATAATTCCTCCGTGCGATGGCGCTCTGTTATGTCTATTACGGTGACCAAATCTGCAGGTCTTCCCTCATATTCTACAGTCCTTGAATAATTCTCGATCCATTTCATTTCTCCCGATTTTGTAATGATTCTATATGAATAATGCGGAACAATATCTGAATCTCCTCTTTGCTTTTTGCGTGCCTGCTCAAGAGCAAATTGACGATCTTCAGGATGAATGATATTGGCGAATTCTTCAGGTCCCCAATTCATGACTTCCTCGATTGAATAACCGGTGATTTTGGAGCCGGCTTTATTCACGTACTTGAAGATCCCATCTTGAATCAACACGATTCCCATTAAGGCTTGATCGGAAAGAGTCCTGAACATGTATTCTGACTCTTTCAATTTACGCTCTACTTCTTTTAAAAGCGTGATGTCAGTAATCACCGCAAAACTCCCAACTACATTATCATTCTCATCGAAAATGGGTTGAGGCGATAATAATGTTGGGAGCAGCGTTCCATCCTTCCTTATCCATTCTATTTCATAAACTTCGGTTTTTTTTCTTCTCCTTCTTGCAAGTTGTTCCTCCAAAATCTTCGTATTCCTATCATCCAAAAACTCAAACACGTCGTGACCGATTATTTCCTCAATAGAATAACCTATCATCTCACACATGCTGGGATTGACAAACGTCAAAATATTATCCTTATTCAATATTCCCAGTCCATCTCGCATTGTTTCTACTAATGTTTTATATTTTTCTTCGGACTTCCTTAATTCTTCGGTCCTCTCATCAATTCTTTGTTCTAATTCCTCATTTAACTTTCTTAAATTCTCCCTGGACTCTTTTAACTTCTGCTCTAAATTGAATTTTTCCGTGATGTCCGAGATTGTGCCTTCAATATAAATTGGTTGATTATCACCTTTTCTTACAACGTGGCTATTGACGTTGAGAATGATCTTTTTTCCATCTCTTGTTTTCGAATGGGAAATATAATTCCGAACAAATCCGTTTTTCAATAATTCTTCTAAATATTTCTCCCGTTCGGATGGATCCTGCCAGAATTCGATCACATTCGTGCCGATTAAGTTCTTCGATGGATCAACTCCGAGGATTTTATTTAAGGTCGGGTTATTCTTTAGAATCTTGCCGTTTGGTTCCGCGCGATAAAATCCGACATCCAGATTATCAATTATTCGACGGAGCTCCTCTTCGGATGATTTTATCTGTTGTCTCATGAGTAATTGTTCTGTTATATCTCGTGCAACATTTAGGACTCTAATAACTTTATTGTCCTTAAATATGGGAACCACGTTCACTTCTGCATAAAAAATTTCCCCTCTTACATTTTTCGCTCTCGCCTCTACACCTTCAACTCTTTCCCCCTTTTGTACTCTCTTTACAACTTCCATTAACTCTTCAGGGTTATCACCGGCGAAGAAATCTATGAAATTCTTATGACGCATTTCTTGTAACGTCAACCCTACCCTATCCAAAAGTGCTTGGTTAACATCTATGAAATTACCGTTAATATCTGTTATGTACATGTAATCCAAGCTTGAATCGAATATCGCCCGATAATCCTTTTCCGATTTTTTTAATTGTTCCTCTAATCTTTTACGTTCCGAGATATCAATAAAAGCCTCTAATAAGAATTCCTCCCCTAATAACGAAAAAGGAATGACTGTCTTGAGGATGGGAATGGGAATTCTATCAGATCCGATTATTTCCTTCTCAGAATAATTCAACTCTTCACCAAGATCTATAATCGGGCATTTATTCGTCTCAAAAGGACAAATATGACCGTGACAAATCTTACCTAAAACTTCGTCTTCGGAATTAAGTTTCATGAAATCGAGAGCGGCTTTATTCAAAAATCGAATTTTTTTATCCATTCCTACAATAATCACGCCGAAGGGCACTTTATTAAGAATTTCCCTTGCAGAAATTGATGATAGTTTAACAATGAATTCCTTTTCTTTCCTTTCAAGACCATTTAATTTCATGTTCTTATTCCTCCTCAGAAATTTACCGCAAAATTCTTAAATTTAGCAAAAAACACGGTGTTTATCAAGTTAAATTTAAAAAATACGTAATGATCTATTAAACTTCCTTAAATTCCGACTTAAATTCAGGATCTCCTGACTTAAAATTCTTTTGTAGCCTGATATCCACAAGATCCATGTTTTTTTCGTAAAAAAAGCTCTGTCTTAATCACAAATATTCTTTAATAACCTTAAATAAGACCTTAGATTCGATTGGTTTCGGTAAAAAAGAATCCGCACATGACTTGAGCTCGTCATAATATGCAGAAAATAAAATGATGGGTATGTTTTTCAGGTCTGGGTGTGCTTTGCACTCGCGGCATAACTCAATACCATCCATTCCTGGCATTTTTATGTCCGATAATAATAAATCGTATTTTTCTCTGCTCAGTTTATCCAAAGCCTCGATTCCACCCATTTCAACATCCACGTCATAACCCTGCTGTTCAATGATCTCCTTTAGTAAAATCAAGATGTCTCGATCATCATCAACAATGAGAATCTTTTTTCTAGTTCCTTCCCTGTCAATTTTTTCAATAATCCCTCTGACCCAATCCGAAACCTTCTCAAACTCGTCCGAAAGAAATTTGATTTCTTTCATCTGCCCTGATCTATATTTCTTAGTGGGAATTGGCTCCCAAATATTCTCAAATGGAGGAACCTTGTCATCTGGCATCTGAAATCATTCCGATTGGCGTGGTATTTCGTTACAAATCTTTGCTTTATAACTTTGGTGAATTCTAATTCTATTTAATATATGCCAATTTGATGAATAAAATGTTTTTTGGGATCGGATGGACTGATTTAATCCTTGAGTGACAAGGTTTTTTCTTTTTATTAATGAAAGAGAATTTTCAATTTCCCATGACCGACAAAAATATATAAATCTAACTGCTTTTTCCAAAATCTCCTAGACCGTAAGAGATATAAAGGTTTGAGAGAACTATAGACCGGTCAAT
>JALGVI010000056.1 GCA_029838215.1 Candidatus Helarchaeota archaeon
GTTGAAATCTACGTCATGGAAAAAGAAGCAACACGTGAAAAAATCGCAGATTTGACGGGTCACGACCGATACAAATATTGCCCCATCATCTTGTTGGTTTGCATAAATAAAAAGCGAGCGGCAATCAAATATGGAAGAAAAATAGGTTCGTATTTAGCAACCATTGATGCCGCAATTGCCGTGCAAAATATGATGCTTGTTGCGGCTGCTCATGATCTGGGCACGTCTTGGGGCGATGTGTTGGGCTCGCAAAAAAAATTGGTTCGAGATCTTCTGAAAATGCCTGAAAACCTAGACCCATTTACTTTCATTCCAATTGGTTATCCCGCATATGATGAAAAAAACGGTGGACCAAGAGCCGAACGACGACCTTTGAAGGACATGGTTCATTCGGAATTAAATCTTTTTGAGTTCTAAAAATTTCAAGCATGCCATGTTTTGCACGAATCATTTTAGACTTTACCAGCAAATCACCTTGTGGAGAAAATGATCGCATTCTACCAGTCCACGAAGACATAACCATTGAATATGACAATGTTCGCCTGCTTAAAAGATATATTGCCAAAATTATACTCCAAGCTTTACTCTAATATGAATTAAATGTGTAATATTTGGCAAAATATTTAAATACTGTTGCTATATATATTATTTTGAGTCCTACAAATTCGCATCATTCGGAAAGTATAAAAAAATGGAGAAACAAAATTTTTTTTCAAAAATGATAAAATTGCTTGCTAAAGAGAAAAATATTAGTTTAGGATACGTTTTTGGGTCTTTTATAAAAGTTTCATCATTTAATGATATTGATATAGGCGTGGTTTTACAAAAAAACTCCAAAATATCAAATAAATTAAAATATTCCATGCATTTAGGGCATAAATTTGAAAAAGAATTTGATTTTAAATGGATTTTTGACGTAAAAATCCTAAATTTCATGCCAATTCACTTTCAATTTGCCGTAATAAAAGATGGAAAATTATTTTTCAGCCGGGATGAGAAAGATCGCATTTCATATGAGAAAAAGGTCATCAATTTATATCTCGATTTCAAGAATGTTCTTCTTTGGCACGAACGACAGATTTTGGAGAGAGCTTAAATGTACGACCGGGAAGGCATAATTGACCATGTTGAAGAACTCGAACAAGCCATTTCTGATTGGGAACGATATCAGAAAATTTCTTTGGATGAATTCAAAAAGAATCGTGATAAAAAAAATATGATTTTACATGCTTTGCTGATCTCCATTCAATCTGCAATTGATATAGCAAATCATTTAATAGCTGAAAATCGATTAAGGCGGCCAACGACTTATAGGGAATGTTTTGAAATACTTGCAAATGCTGAGATGCTTCCTTCATATCTTGCAGATCAACTATCCGATTTAGCTGGTTTTCGCAATATTTTGGTTCATATATATTGGAACCTGAATTTAAATGAAGTTCACGAAATTTTGATGAATGATCTTCAAGTTTTGAAAGAATATTTGAAATGGACAAAAGATCTCTTAAAAAAATCGATTGATTGATGTCATTCTCTTGGGATGATGTATAGTTGTCTTCCTTCGACCAATGTCTGAACTATTTTACGGCGACCACTTTGCAAAAGACGCCAGATCGTTCCGCGCGAGATGTTCATGACTTGTCCTGCTTCGTCCTGAGTGGCATTTAAGAGATCTACGAGGCGTATTGCTTCAAATTCATCTTCGAATAGGTACATTGGTGTGGTGTTTACTTCATCGACGTGTTCGGGAGGAACGACGGGTATGAAATGCGTGAAAATTGGTCTTTTAATATTTCGCGGTATGATGGGACGACCGCGCCCGCATTTAGGTCCGAATCCTCTTCTTCTTCCTCTACCTCCGCCTTTTCCTCTTCCTTGCACGATAATCACTTGTCCTTTAATATTTCTATGAGATTTTCGTAGATGTCTTTAATGGCTTTTGAAGCCAAGCCATCCGGATTAAACTCCACCACGGGCTTGCCTGCCACGATTGAATTTGGTATGTCATCCGTTACTGGTATTTGACCAAGTAAGTCCAAGCCTTCTTTTCTTGCATAGGAAATTAATCTTTCAGTATTTTCCTTGTTAATGTCTGCCTTATTAATTACCAACCCAATATCATTGCAGAAGTGTCTTATCACGCCGAGAGCACGTTTCACGTCATGTATTGCAGCGGGTGTGGGTTCTGTAATGAGAATGGCATAATCGATACCTGAAGCCGTTGCAATAACTGGACATCCCGTTCCTGGTGGTCCATCAATTAATATGAAATCAATATCCTTATCTTTTGCAATGTTTTTAGCAAATTCTTTGGTTTCACTTACGATCTTGCCCGAACTACCTTCACCAATCTTGAGATCTCCTGAAATCGTGGGGATCCCTCTCGGTGTCTGGATGTGTTTTATGGTACCGCATTCAAATTCCTCAAGAGAAAGAGCCTGTTCGGGGCAAATGATCGTGCAAATTCCGCATCCTTCGCACAGCATGATGTCAATGTCCGGACGGTCATTCACGGAATCCCACGTGATCGCTTCATGAGGACAGGATTCAATACATGCTTGACAACCACTGCAGGCATTTTCATCAAGAACTGCCTTCTCGGATGCCTTCAGAATTTTTTCGGAAATGATCTTTCCATCCATGAGCAAAAGCAAGTTTGGAGCATCCACGTCGGTATCCACGGAGATGATTTTTTGATTATTTCTCGCAAAAAGTGAAGTTAATGAAGCCGAAAGTGTTGTCTTACCAACGCCTCCCTTTCCGCTTAACGTTGCTATTGTTTTCATGCTAATACCTCCAATTTATCCACGAGTTCTTTAAGAGCCATTGCCGCTTTCGACTGCGGTGCGTGTTTCACCACGGGCAACCCCAAAGAATGACTTTCTAGAACTGCAATGTCATTCGGAATTGAAGAAATGATGTTCACGTCGAATTTACTTGCGGCTTTTTCTATTAACGAGTTTGATTTTATCAGGTCCGAGCGATTCAAGATAACGTGGACGTTTTTTGCCGTGTTTATGGTTTTCAATAATATGAGTATGCGTTCTAAGTCGTGCGAACCAAAGGGAGTGGGTTCTGTCACGCACAATACCGTTTGTACACCATACAACGCCCTTAAGACATCGCAGTGAGCACCAGGAGCCGTATCAATGATGATGAAGTCATATTTTCTCTCCTTTGCTTTTTCAAGAACTCGTGCCTTTACATCTTCGACAACCACTGCAGATCTTGCTTCTCCAAGCTTTAATTCTCCCACGATCATGTCAAGATGTTTGTTGGGAGATGCCTCGAATAATGCTCCGAATATTTTCTTGTCTTCTGCAATTGCTTCATGCTTACAGGCGATCCGACATGCTCCACAGCCCGCACAGACTTCCGGAAAAATCAATGGAAGGGTATCCTGCACGGCAAGAATGGCGTGTTCTCTACAAGCCCTGCTACAATCTCCACAAAAAATGCATTTATCTTTTAAAAATTTCGGTAGAAATCTAGTAACGTCCTTGTACTTCTGAAGGCTTGCTCCCAATAAAATACCTGTATTTGGTGCATCAACATCAAAATCAACGAGCAATACATCTTTTCCCTTGTCTACAAGAAGCTGGGTTAGATTTGTTGCAACCGTGGTTTTACCCGTGCCACCTTTTCCGCCCGTGATTCCAATCGTTGGAATTTCTAATTTTAACCACTCTTTCAAAGTTCCCATTATCGGGTTCCTTCTTTATTTCCTATTTTCTTAACTAATGATCGAAATATTTTTTATCTACGACGTCCCATACCTCTGCCGCCGCCCATGCCTCTGCCGCCGCCCATTCCTCTGCCACCACCCATGCCCATTCCGCCTCCCATTCCTGCATGAGGACCTACGGTAGCATCTGAGGGCTCGTTTAATTTACCTTGCAAGTAGGCTTCAACTGCACCTTTTACGGTCATTCCCATGGCGCCCGTGACCATTTTCAATCCGATCGAATTTAAAGCACTGAATGCGTTTGGTCCTAAATGCCCGGTAATGATGACCGAAGCTCTTGTATTTCCAACAATTTCAGCAGCGCGAATACCCGCGCCTCCCATTTGACTGGCAGCATCATTTTGGATTACTGTTTTTTCCGTGATAGTTCCATTTGAATCTACCGACACAAGCGTGAAGCAACCACAACGTCCAAACCGCCCATCTACTTGGGCATCTAATCCACCTGGACTCGTGGATGAAATTGCAATTAAAGTTTCTGAACTCATTTTACTATCTCCTGACTAATCCATTAAATAAAATCATTTCTTAATGACTTTTTAGATGGTTATTTATGTGAATATGCACGTAATTCCTATTTAAACTTTTTTGTGTTCCAACGAGATCACGCAGACTTTACTAAAAGAAAGCAATTGAACTTAAAATAGAATCAAAAATATTTGAAGATTTAATGAATAACCCTTTCATGTTCAAGTTCACACTTTTATTTGATGGTATTTATTCTTTGAAATTGAGAAATATAACAATGTAAATCGCTTCATAAAAAACAGCAAGATTTTAATTTGTATGATGTTATTATATATTTACGGATGAACAAAAATTATTTCCAGAGACAAGGTCCATGAAAATCGCAAAAAAGACTCTCAATGATACACTCGTCTCGTTAAATGGAATTTATCAAGAAATAAACGAAAAAATACAAAAAAAATCAAGTCGGAGATGAAAATCCTTGAAAATTGCAATATCAACCGATTCAGGAATGGTATCTCAACATTTCGGAAGATGTCCTGAATTTACAATAGTAGAAATAGAGAATAATAAAGTGATAAGTCGAAAAGTCGTTCCAAATCCAGGTCATCAGGTGGGTGCTCTTCCAAAATTCATGAATGAAAACGGCGTCAATTGCATGATTGCAGGTGGAATGGGACATCGAGCCATCGGCTTCTTTTCTGATTATGGAATCAAACCGATATTAGGAATAACCGGTCCTGTTGACGAAGTAATTGAAAAATTCATGAAAAATGAACTCGTGAATGGAGAGAGCCTTTGTAACCCACGGAGTGGTAAAGGATATGGACTGGATCGTACAGACGTAGATCACGAGCATCACCATCATCATGAATAACAACGCGTTTTTTATCATTCAACACGTTTTTATAAAAAGAATCATTCATTTTCTTATTCTTTTTCACTGGAGAAACTTGTTGAATTCTCGTTGAAATCTAAAAAACGTCATGACGACTTCTTCTAAAAAAGATTTTTTAGCACAAAAAGAAGTGAACTTTAAGAAAATAAATCAAACGTGAATTCCGATGGATGAAGTTGAAACGACGTTTTGGGCAGACAAATTAGCAGAGTCCTTAATGAATCGAAAGAAATTCAATTATTTAGATAAGAAAGTTTCTTATTCAAAACACGTGATCAAGAGTAGCACTTCGATTTCGGGTGTTCCTCACGTGGGTAATGCTTCCGATGTTTTTAGGGCTGAAGCTGTCGTCACTGCATTAAGAGATAAAGGTGAGAAAGTTCGATTTATTTGGGTTGCTGAAGATATGGACCCATTAAGGAAGGTTCCTGCTGGAATACCCGAACGCTTTAAAGAATTTATTGGACGACCTGTAAGTGAACTACCCTGCCCTGAAAACTGCTGTAATTCTTATTCGGATCATTTTGTCACGCTGTTTACTGACAGCCTCAAGGACAAATTTGGCGTGGACTTTGAGGTGTTATGGACATCCAAGGAATATCAAAAAGGAAATTTTTACGAACAGATCAAGGTCGCAATTGAAAATGTTTCCAAAATCCGTGAAATCCAAAATAAATACAAGCAACATCCACTTCCCGAGAATTGGATCCCCTACAAGCCGGTGTGTGAAAAGTGCGGCAAGATCATCACGACAGTAATGACGGGACTGGAAGGCGAGAACATCACGTATAAGTGCTTGGATTATAAGTTTGCACACGCCCTTGTAAAAGGATGTGGACACGAAGGCGTGAGTGATATTCGAAAAGGATTTGGAAAGTTACTTTGGAAGATCGAGTGGGCGGCTGAGTGGCACGCGTGGAAGGTAAACTTCGAACCATTTGGAAAAGAACACGGTGTTAATTGTCCTCATGATGAAAAAACAGGCTCGATAATTGGAGCGGGTTCTTTTTGGGTTGCGGGAACCATTTCGGAGTTAGTTTATGACTGGCCCGAACCGAACCCAACAAAAGGTCCAAATCATATTCAACCTTATGAATATATTCTAATCGGGAAAGAAAAGATGTCCGCGTCTAAAGGGAATAATATTGCAACTTGGGACTGGCCGAAACTTGCCCCTCCGGAATGCTTGAAATTGTTTTTCTTGAGAAAACCTGGTGCGCAGCAAAATCTCATGGAAATTCAAAAGAATAAGGATGGAACATTCAAAATCATTGACAAAAACTTTGACATCCCCAAGCTATTCCAAGAGATGGAGATGTTAAGACGAATTTACTACGGTTTGGAACAAACTGAAAAACGAAGCCAGTTCAAAAAGCGGTTATACCGCACGTGTCAGGTTGGTCCCATTCCAGACCAAATTCCTCTAAAATTACCGTTTCGATTTGCAATTAATATGACACAATTTGACCAAATAATGACTTGGGAAAGAATCTTGAAAAAATCCTCGGAGTTGCTTAAAAAAATATATGGCGTGAAAAAAATCCTACCGGAACATGTTGTTGAATGCGAGATAACGCTAAATCAAGCCCGATATTGGCTCGAGCATCATGCTCCTGAGAAAGCCAAATTCAAGATCACGGCTGAAATACCTGCGGCAGAATTTTCTGAGAAACAAAAAGCCGGAATACGTGAGCTCATCCAAGTACTACTCGAAAAAGATTGGGACGAACAAGGACTTCAGAATAAAATCTTTGAAATCGGTAAAAATATCGTAGGAAATCCTAAAACACTCTTTCAAGCCATCTATATGGCTTTAATCGGTCAAAAATATGGTCCAAGATTGGCACCTTTTCTTTTGTCTCTCGAAATGGAATGGGTTATTCAACGACTAAAGAGAGTTTCGTGATTTTCACGATGGAAATTCTTCGCAAAGCCAAAGAAACAATCCTACCAAGTATTTTTTATATCAAGAAAACACAAACCTAATAAATCCGTTCTAATGGTGATTCTTCCGTGGTCTCAAACCGCCTTCGAAAATTCCAAGCCAAGTTGGAGCCTTTTGCAAGAATCCTCACGAAAGCAGGATTTACTCCAAATACTATAACGGTAATCGCACTAAGTTTTTCAATCATTGCCAGTATTTTGTTCATGATATCGGGTTATTTCATGCATTATCTCTATTGGACTGGTTTTTTCAATATTTCATGGCTTTTAATCTTATTGGCGGGTTTTTTTGTCTTTCTATCTGGTTTTAGCGATGTTTTGGATGGTGCCATTGCCCGATATCAAAGTGGCATCACGCGCTTTGGTGGATTCCTCGATAGCGTCCTTGATAGGTATGCTGACGCCATCATCTTGATTGGAATCATTGTGGGAAACCATTGTAATTTCTATGTTGGAATTGTTGCTCTATTCGGTTCGATTTGTGTTTCGTATTCTCGAGCAAAGGCAGAAAGTGCAGGCGTGCCTGGAAAATATATGGCAACAGGCATGGAAAGAATGGAACGACTGGTTCTCATTTTAGTATGTTGCATCGTTCAGGGAATACAGTTACTATGTCATGCCATGATCAATACCCCATTCGTTCTTGGTGTCTATGGCTGGGATCCTGCTCTTGGATATGCTCATCCATTCTTCCTAGGTGAAACATTGGGGATCGGAGTGATAATCCTTGCAATTACTACACACGTCACCGTCGTTCATCGTATATATGTCGCATACTGCCGATTACCAAAGAAAAAATACTCAAAAGAAGAATACAATAAATTGCTGGAAGAAAAAGAAATTAAAGTGGAAAAAGAATTTTAAAAACAAGAATAATGAATAACTCATTTTTACGTTAGATCAAAAACATCTTTTATTAAAGTCTCAAGATATTCCTTCGCATTTTTCATGCTCTTGCGACCCAGATCTGTTATAGTGTAATATGTACGATTTGGTTTTCCCGTTTCCTTGTTTTCTTCTTCTTCAATCGAAATTTCCTCAATTAACTTATCATTTTTCATCTTATAAAGAATGACATATCCGCTGACCGTTGCCGGACTAAAACCAAACCTTTCCTTTATGTTTTTTCGAATTTCGTATCCATAATGTGGTTTATCTTGTAATAATCTTAAAATGTAAATCCAAAGATTTTCTTTCGTTATTTTCTTCACTAATCGATCGATCGCCTCTGGTTTTTCGGAATCCCCCTCGACATGATACGTTGCGTTTAATTCCTTAATCTTCGGCATGTTCATACCTCTCGGGATTGAATGAAAAAATCATCGACTCTTTGACTTTCTATCACTCTTTGACCTAATCTGTACCTTTCCCCGATGAACTGCACAACTAATACAGTAGTATTCAATAACATTTTGCCGAGGAATGATCGCTCCTTGTTCTCGTAACTCTTTGACCATTTTATATTCTACTAAAGAAATTTTTCTTGTCGATTTTTTTGCTTTATCTCGTGGAACCGTCCTTCCACACTTCGAACATTTAACAACGCCCGTTGAGCCGCTCTTTGACCGACCGCCACTTCGTCTTTTTTTCGGCATGCTTATCAACACGATTATTCTACGTTATAATTGCAAGTTTGAATGTTTTATGAATCCAATTTAAAATATTCATGAAATAGATCCTTACCCTGAAGAACATTTCAAGTTATTTAAAAATTTAAAGTGAAATTATAAAGTTTTTGTTTTTTGATTTTCTAGACCATGCAATCTCCCGTGTTAAACAAAACGTGACATTTTCAGGTTGTAGCAAGCCGTAATACTTCGGAGCTCTGTCAAAAAATGCGATTTTTGGTAAAAATTTGCCTGAACCTGATTTCTTGTCCGTTTAAATTTGTCTTGCGTTTTTTCTTGGAAAAAAATAATATATGATAGGATTATCTAAACAATAACACGTAAAAAATTGAAAGCAACGACTCATTGACCATGCGAAGTGTTGTTTTTGTCCGCAACTAAAGAGAATATTCTGGAAGAATTTCAACGGATAAAGGGAATCGATAAGAAAATCGCACTTGCGTTATATAATGCAAGAATTCGTTCTCTTAAGGAACTTGAAAACGTTGAAGTTTCTAAATTATCAAAATTAATTGGAATCGAACAAACTACGATTAAAGAGTGGATTGAAAAAATTCCTCAACAACTTGTAACTTCTGAAGTTGAAGATTCCATTCAAATATTAAGCTCATTTCTAAATATTTCTGAAGAAATTGCTGAGAAATTGCGAAACGTTGGCGTGTTCTCAATCAAACACCTTTCTGAAGAAGTCCCCGAGTTGCTAGCAGACGATTTGGAAATGCCGGTAAAGACCGTCTTGGAATGGATAAAAAAAGCAAAAACTCATGTTCGTCAAAAAAAATGATGAAGTTGCCATCTAAGACGTTTTACAATGAAGTTCAATATTCATGATCGAAAACGTGATGATTAATGTCTCAAGAAAAAGATTGGATAATTCGGTATTCTTATGCTGAAATGCTAAAAGAAATTGTAATGGATTTCATGGATATACTGAATCGATATGAAGATTTTTCAAAAACTAAGAAAGCAGAACCCAGTGGAATGGTTATCATCGACTGGATGTTCGATAAGGTGCAGAAAAACATTGCACTTGCTTCAAATATTGGAAAGGGAGAATATTTTCAGGCTGCTGAAGAATTGATTGAAGAAGCACGAAGCCAATTCAATCTCTCAATTCATTCCATCGATGATGTCATCCAAAAACTTCGTGAAGCAATAACTAAAATTACCACCGAAGGCGCGAGATCTTCAGAAAAACTATTCTGACTCGTGATGACATGTGGGACATCGTCATAATTGGGCATACGTGCATTGATCGCTTCAACGACCCTGTTGCAACCAGACTTGGAGGAACCACATTATACGGTGGATTGACAGCCGCCAATTTAGGAAAAAAAGTCGGCATTCTCACGCCAATTTCTTCTAAGCTTTCTCCTGATCTCCTGCAAGAATTCCAACATCCCAATATCACGTTGCACGCATTATCGACTAAAGAACAGACTGAATTCACACACGAGCTTCGCGGCGACCTGAGAATCCTCTCTTTAGAACGGAAAAGTTCCATCATTGAAGCGAAACACGTCCCTGCTTCTTTTTACGAAACCAAATTATGCTTGATCGCTGCCGTTTGTAATGAAGTACACATCTCCGTTCTTGAAAGTTTTAGTGAACGTGGCATTCCAATGGCTCTTGAATTGCAGGGATTCGTGAGAAAAATTCACAAGAATGGAAAAGTGGAGTTAAAAAAAGTCTGGAATGAAGCTCCTCAATTCCTTAAACACGTAAAATATGTAAAAGGTGCAATTGGGGAAGCAATTGCTTGTTTGGGCGTGAGCCCAAAGACCGGCATTTTAGAAATCGCTAGGGGACTCTCACAACTGGGACCTGAAGTTGTTGTCATCACATCTGGTCGTAAAGGTTCTCATGTTTTTAGAAAAAACTTCCTGATTCACATACCACCACTTCATCTTCATTGCGTGGATCGAACCGGTGCTGGCGACACGTTTTTCACTTCATTCATACTGCACGCAATGCAAACGGCGGATGAAGATATACTCGAATCGGGCCTATTTGCCTCTGCTGCCGCATCTTTCGTGATTGAAGATTACGGTGCAAGAAATTTTGGTTCGGCTGATGCCATACAAAAACGCATTCGTGATTTCATGCAAGAGTAGAAAAACAAGCTATGAAATACATTTGAGATAAAAATCTTAAAACTCATTTCTCCGTGACATTTTTAAGAACATGATCGTGAGGATAAGATCGGTGTCAAAGATCACGCAGTTACTTGGGAAAGTTCATTACGTATTTACGAATGAAATCATCCGAATTCACATTACAATAATGCGAATATATGGACGCTCTAGCGTGTATCTCATGCGTGACCGTATTGAGGAGATTGTTAAAACATACGTGGAAGCGGAAGGCGACATTTACAAGAAAGCCGCAATTCTCCTGAGAGAATTCATTGCTGGTAAACCAAGACCGTTCATTGATGGACATAAACGCACGGCTTGGGTAACCACGGTCCGATTTCTCTCTAAAAATGGATATTTCTTTCGAAATTATCAAAAATTAAAAGACAAAGAATACGTTGAGAATGAAATAGTTAATGGATTTCTCGTTCCAATTCAACGAAAAGAAATAAGAAAAATAGGAGAAATTAAAGATTGGCTTATAAGCAAATTTGAAAGGGTCTGATGAACGATGAAAAGAAAATATGAAAAAATCAGGATTAGCCCCGAACACCGCAGCATTATTAGAACATTCATTAGCCTCATTGATCCTTTAAACTTGCCTCGCCTGATAATCAATGCCATGACTTCGGACCGGTTCTTTTTTGATGAATCATTCTTCGAACAACGTGAACGATTGCGCCATTTCTTTGACATGTTCGTACCTATAAAATTTGAAGAAATTTCAGATGCCATCTATTTGCGACTCGTAAAGATCCTTAATCACTTATTCAATAAATCATATGAACTTGAGATAGACGTGGATGGCGTGAAAAGACTCATCATTAAGCTTTACCCAAATCGCAAGATCATCCAAGAACACAGGCTGATTCTGGACACGCTTGCTGACATGTAAATCAGTAAAGCTAAAATCAAAAAATAAAAACGAAATTTTTGGGCGATTTTAATGAATCCGTTAGCAAATGAACTGAATACACTCATTCAAAAACATTCCCCTGCAATATTCGAGATGCTTTCTAATTTCGGTAAGGAAATCTATTTTCCAAAGGGAATTTTGTCACAATCAGCCGAAGCAAAGCAGGGTGCTCACAAATATAATGCTACAATCGGTATTGCCAAGGAAAAGCAAGGATCCATGTATTTGCCGTGTATAATGCGTCATTTCAAGGATTTAAAACCCGAACAGGTAGTAAATTATGCTCCAGGATCGGGAATTTTGGAACTTAGAAAGGAATGGAAAGCGAAGATCATTCGTCAAAATCCCACGCTGAAGGGTGCTCCAATAAGTATGCCCGTAGTGACAAATGGCCTAACACACGGACTATTTCTTGCAGGTGATTTATTCGTAAATCCCGAAGATTTGATCATCTTACCGGATAAAATATGGGGAAATTATAGGTTAATTTTCGAAGTGCGCAAGAATGCTCTTCTAAGACAATTTTCCTTCTTTTCAGGTGATGGATTAAACCTCCAAGCAATTAAAGATGTCTTGGAAACCGAAAAATCACGGGAAAAAATCATTCTTCTTCTAAACTTTCCAAATAATCCGACCGGTTATTCGATCAAAACACGAGAAGCAAGTAAATTAACGCAGATCTTGACTGACGTGGCAAAATCCGGACAAAAAATTATCACCATTATTGATGATGCCTATTTTGGTATGTTCTACGAAGAAGATGTCCTGAAAGAATCCATTTTCGCAAGTTTGGCAAGCACTCACGAAAATCTTCTGGCAATCAAGCTGGATGGTGCCACAAAAGAACAATTTGTTTGGGGTTTCAGAACGGGGTTCATGACATTCGGAATCAAGAACGGAAATGATGAAATGTATGATGCCATGGTTCGTAAGCTCATGGGATGCATCCGAAGCTCCATATCCAACAGTTCAGTGACCTCTCAAAATGTCGTCCTGAGTGCCCTAAAGAATCCTACCTTCCATGAAGAACAACAAGCAAAAATACAAATTTTAAAAGGACGAGCCCTAAAAGTCAAAGAAGTCTTGTCTTCAAGCAAGTATGACGATGCGTGGGACCAATACCCCTTTAACGCCGGGTACTTCATGTGCTTGCGATTAAAAAATATAAATGCCGAAAAACTACGCCAGCATCTTCTTAAAAAATACGGCATTGGCGTGATAGCTGTTAATGAAACCGATGTCCGAATTGCTTTCTCTTGTTTAGAAGAGGAATTCATTCAAGATTTGTTCGATACCATGTATAAAGCAACGAAAGACCTTTCTTAAGCTTCAAAGTTCCAAAATTAATGCAACAGAAGCACGGCTTTCATGCAATTTCAATCTTTTTTATATTTTCTAAAACATGCTGATTTCCTTGAGCTCCTGCGCTAATGGCACCATCTTCATCAACGATAGGATCTGGAATGAGCTTTTTTTCATTAAACACGCCCGTTATCACGATTTTTCTGTTTAAATATTCGTCACTCCACTCACGAACTCCCACGATATAAATGACTTCACCATTCCTTAGAGTAATGCAGGCGCCTCCTTTCGCATTTGCTGCAACTCCAAGAAATGTTGTTTCTTCACCGATGGTTGTCCCAATAATTGAATCTCTTATCATTGGCTTATCGATATTATAAAAGATCCATTCATTTAAGATTATTCCTACCATGAGAATGAATTATTGAACAAATTATAAAATATAATTTGCATCAAATCACTTGATGCATCTCGTAAAATTCCTTCGGCAACTTCCGTTTTCGATTAAAGACATTCATCTCTTCAGGAAGGCATTAGTTCACCCATCTGCAGAAGCATGTGAGAATGGAACGCCATTTCAACGGTTGGAGTTTCTCGGGGATAGCGTTTTGGGCTTGGTTATCGGAGAAATGCTTTTCAAGCAGTTTCCGGAGAGCGATGAGGGCGTTCTCACGAAAATTCGCTCATTCTTGATTGAAGATGCTTTTCTATTTCAAGTTAGCGAAAAAATTGGACTTAAAACAATATTAACGGTGGGTCAAGGAGTTACCACAAAGGACTGGAAAAAAATCCTTGCAGATTCTTTTGAAGCATTCATCGGAGCCATCTATCTTGATCAATCTTATGATATCGTCCACGATTACGTGATACAAATCTATAATGAAATATTTCGAGAAGAAGGAGGCATTATCGTGTTGAAGGAAAGAATAAATTCTTTTAATTTACAACAAAATCCAATAGGACAAATTCAAGAGCAACTCCAAAAGGAAGGATTTCCCGTGCCAACTTATGACATCATGGAAGATTCCGATTTGAACGATGGGCTGCCTGTTTTTACTGCAACCATTTCTTTCGAGACAAATCGTGGTCAATTCTCTTACAAGGGAACTGGGCGTAATAAAAAAAATGCACGCAAGATTGCTGCTCAAGAAGCCCTATATCACGAAAATGAATGGAAATAATATTATTCAAGCCAAGTTCTCTTTTAAAAACAACCTCACTTTCTCCAAGATTTTATCACGAGCCACGCGAAATGCATCTAGCTTTTCTTCTCTGCTACCGACAACTCCTGCAGGATCTTCTATATCCCAATGGATCATCTTGGTCTTTCCTGGAAAATAAGGACAAGCCTCCCTTGCTTGATGACAAGTAGTTATGACGAAATCAAAATCTTGTTTTAAAAAGTCTTGAACGCTTTTTGAGGATTGAGATGAGATATTCACGCCCATTTCTTTCATTACCTCGATTGCAAATGGATTGACACCAAAACCCTTACGTAATCCTGCACTATGTACCTCTATACGATTTCCTGCCAAAGACTTCAAAAAACCTTCACCTATTTGACTCCGACAAGTATTTTCGATGCATAAAATCAATACTCGAATTACCATGTATTCACTTCAAAATACTTCACGTGCCATGCAACTTCTTAATTTCTGCTTCCAAAAAATCTTTCAAGATCTTTTCGTTCAATTCCCGGAGAGATACCTCGAATTTTGTATAGAATTCCTCATCATGGACATCCAGACCATTCTCATGAGAAATTTCATGTGATATTAATGGACTTAAAAGAAATTTGCATATGAATGGATAATTAATGGCTTTCTTTGCTAAATTGAAAATCCGACTATTGCGTTGTATTCGAATTTCACCTTTTATATGTTCAGCCTCATCAACTTCATCACCCTCCATGATGAGAACCTTCAGATCGGTCATTTCTTGAGCAAGTTTTAATGTTTTGCGTTCCAATGTAGTCATTCTGTCCTCAGGAATCATCACTCGGTTGCCCAATCCTGCCTTCTTTCGGGCGAAGTCAGAAATTGCATTATGGATTTCAAATTGATTTTTTGCCGCAATCATTCGAATTATATCAAGTTCTCGTTCTGACGGGTTTATGAGGACCAAATAATCCCGCTTGCGTAGTCTATCCACGATCAAGTTACGTTTCTCGGAAAAAAATATGATTTTTTTGGGACGCGCAAGCTCCACGACTTTTTCAAGTGTAATGCGTTCAGACTGTCCACTCATCTGGTAAATACGTGCGTTCCAAACGTAGATATGCGATTTTTTCGAAATGGCATAATTTAACAAAGCCTGATAATCGTCTTTTTGCGGATTTCTCGATAGTTTTTTCATCACTTCATCGCATTTACGAGTCAAAACATTAATGAAGAAATAATAATCCTCATTTTGAACGAGTGCATCCCGACTGGGAACAACCTGAAGCTTGTTATAGTTGATATATCCGCAGACGGAGTCCACTGGGGATATCAGGTTAAGAACCTTGATGTTGTGAACGAAAGCCTGGATCATGTTATTTGAGGTTTGATAAGCCAAACAACCGTTGATGCGCTTGTTGTCATCGAGAATATCCGACTCATCAAAATCGACAATGGCACGATTCATCGGATTTTCTTCGATTGCCTCTCGAAAAGTCTTATTTATTCGTGCACCATTTATATAAAGTGGAATGTCAAAAAAAACACAGGTTTTTCTGAGATAATCTTCAATCTCTTTAATTGGAAATTTACGTCCTTTTGAAATAACTATGAGAAGAGTTCCATGCTCCGATAGATCTGATACAAACTTACGGAATTCTGAAGGAATTTCATCCAAAGAAATCTCATCGCAACTAAACCATTTCTTATCAGGATACACTTTCAAAAATACTCTATCGCGTTTCGGACGTCGCGTAAAGACATATACTTGAGATGCTTCCTTAAAAATGGCAAAGAATCCTCGCCCGAATATTCCTGCCCTGTCTCGACCTTTCTTATCCGTGCCATATAATCTCAATAGATACTGATTAATTTCTTTACTTGCAAGACCAATCCCATTATCCCAGACAGTAATGAAGGAAGGAAACAAGGCGACGCGGATCGTGCCGTTAAACTTTTTATCCTTTCTTCCATAATAATCTTTATAATCCTCAATTGCGTCTGCTGCATTCTGTAATAACTCTCTAAAACCCGCGTGATAATCTCCATACTTGTAAATGACTTCTTCACTTAGTGATTCTAGGTCTATTGTTATTTGTCTTTTCTTCACCATTTCAACAAGCACCGTTTTTTCAAAGAAAGTACCCTACTTTTAACTATATGCTCATGTTCATACTACAAATAAATAAACTTGAATATTAATATTAGATTTCTCTCTTTTTTTCTAATAGTGATCGAAATGAGTTCTCTTAACGGAATACTAACAGAAGACGATGAAGAATTAGCAAAAATTCGCAATAAGAAAAAAAGAGCACTCGAAAAATTCATCTTGCAGGGAAAAACAACTCAAGGACAAGGTCTGCATGCCGGTGACGTGATTGATCTTAACTTGATGAATTTTGATGAAATAATTAAAAAATCTGATCGCATTATCGTTGACTTCTGGTCGCCGACCTGTGTCCCTTGCCGATTGATGGAGCCTGTTTTCAAAAAACTTGCACTTGAATATCGCGGCAAAGTCACGTTCGGGAAAATTAACGTTAGTGCGAATTCTTTAATAGCAAGCAGGTATGGTGTCATGGCAGTACCTACGTTCTTGCTTTTCAAAATGGGAAGACCCGTTTATAGGTTTTCAGGCGCAGTAGGTGAAGCGAGTCTAAAAAATACTATTAATAGGTTTCTTCAATAATTTGGTGAAGTATTGGGCGAAAATCCGCTGAACCAACTGTTTATTACATCGAAATTGCTTGGAAATGTTTTAATTAATCTTTTAAAATTGTGAACCAAGTAATGATTTTATCGTGTTTGCTTGGTGGACAACGTGCGAATTGGGGTTTTCCTATGCCATTGCGGGTCTAATATTGCCGGCGTGATCGACATTCCTCGGGTTGCGGAAGAAATTAGAAAACTTCCGGATGTCGAGATTATTGAAAATGAGTATGTTTGTAGTGAATCGGGTTTATTACTGCTTAAAGAAGAGATTGCTTCGAAAAATTTGGACCGCATCGTGATTGGGGCTTGCTCTCCCAAAATGCATGAAAGCCTGTTCCAAAGTCAGTTAAAACAAGCAGGGATCAATTCATACCTCGTTGAAATTGCCAATTTGAGAGAACAAGCTTCTTGGGTTCATAAAGATCAAAAAGAAAAGGCAACAATGAAAGCAATAGACCTTGTAAAAATGGCCATCGCAAAAGCACGTTTTCTAGAACCCCTTCAAAAAAAGAAAGTACCTGTTGAAAAATCTGCCTTAATAATTGGTGGAGGCGTGGCTGGCATCCAAGCCGCCTTGAGTCTGGCAGAATTGGACATACAAGTATATCTCGTGGAAAAAACTCCGAGCATTGGCGGTCACATGGCACAATATGACAAGACATTCCCCACGCTTGATTGTAGTATCTGCATTCTCGCACCTTTAATGGTCGAAGCCTCCCTAAATCCAAAAATTGAAATCATAACACGTGCAGAAGTGCAGGAAGTATCCGGATACGTGGGAAACTTCGAAGTACAAGTCTTGAAGAGGCCAAAATTTACAGATCCTGAGAAATGTACATCGGGATGCATAGAAGATTGTTCGACCAATTGTCCCATTGATGTTCTCGATGAATTTAACTTGTTTGGAACTCATAAAGCAATATACATTCCATTTCCGCAAGCAGTACCGCTCCAAGCAATCATTGACGATGAATATTGTATTGGTTGTAGAAACTGCGAGGTATTTTGTAAAAGGGATGCTATCGACTATAATCAAAGACCCGAGCAACTTGAACTGAAAGTCGGAGCAATCATCGTTGCAACAGGGTTTGAAACATTCGATCCATCGATCTTGGGTGAATATGGTTATGGTCGTTATCCAAATGTCATTACCGGTCTGGAATTCGAAAGAATATTAACACCTTTTGGTCCAACTGGAGGAAAATTGATCCGCCCTTCTGATGGCAAGGACGTTCAAAGCGTTGTCTTCGTTCAATGCGTGGGGAGTCGGGATGAACGCATCCATCGTGAGTATTGTTCGCGCGTTTGTTGCATGTATGCAATGAAACAAGCATTTCAGATCAAGGAAAAAAACCCCAATGCAGATATTTCTGTTCTCTTTGTTGATGTTCGAGCATCGGGAAAGGGATATGAAGAATTTTACAATAGAGCACTACGTGAACGGGTTCGTTTTATTAAAGGACGCGTGAGTCGAATAGTCGAAAATCCTGAAAACCAAAATCTCATTGTAAAGACAGAAGATGCCTTAATGGGACGGCAAATTGAAATTGAAACTGATATGGTAATTCTTTCTGTAGGAATGGAGCCTAGTAAAGAAGCGACAGAACTGGCAAAGATCCTAAAAATTTCTCAAACAAATGATGGTTTTTTTCAATCCAGCCACCCTAAACTTCGACCTGCAGAATCCGGAACGCAAGGGATATTCATTGCCGGGTGTGCACAAGGTCCTAAAGAAATTGAAACCAGCACGGTTCATGCTAGTAGAGCCGCTTTAAAAGCAGCCATAATCCTCAATCGTGGTGAAGTTGAAATTGATCCGATCGTCCCTGATATCGACCGTGAAAAATGCGTCAAGTGCAAGCTTTGTATCAGCCTGTGCGATTCAAACGCAATTGAATTTAAAAACGACGAGATTCAAATCAATGAAGCCGCTTGCATTGGATGCGGAGTCTGCACGGGTGGGTGTCCTGCGAATGCCCTGTCCCAACCGGGATTTACTTCCACGCAAATAATGGCTGAACTCGAAGCCATTGAAGAAAAACCCGAGTACCCCTTCGTGATTGGATTCTTTTGTAATTGGTGTGCCTACGCAGCAGTAGATCTGGCAGGCACGTCGAAGCTTGAATACCCAACAAACATACGGATCATTCGTGTAAGGTGCACTGGTGCTGTAAATCCATTATACATCTTGAAAGCATTCGAAATTGGAGCTGACGGCGTGCTGGTTGCAGGTTGCCACGAACAGACTTGTCATTATCGAACGGGATTTACTCACATGCTTCAAAGAGGAACAAATCTCAAGCAAATCTTGGACGAAATTGGCATATCTCCTCAACGTCTTCGCATCGAAAGCGCGTCCGCAGCCGAAAGCATCGAAATAAAAAATATCATTGAAGAATTCATTGATGAATTGCGGGAACTGGGACCCATAGGAAATGAATTCTCTGAAAAATAGAACGTGATTTAATGACCGAAGAAGAAATATCCGTAGAATTTGACATGCTTGATGAAAATACAACCGTGCTTTCTTGGAAAAGCTCTGATAATCAAAAAAATCTCATTTTTGATAACACGAAGTGCATAGGTTGTGGAATGTTCCGTGGTTTCGGGCCTTTTCGAAGCCCCATTTCAACTGTTCGATGCTGAAAAATGCATTTTCTGCGGTTTATGTGCTGCTTTTTGCCTTTCAAATGCCATTCTTTTCAAATTTAATGAAAAATCCGTGCTGGATTTTGATGATTTCATTCAACTTGCACGAAAATACGAATCAGGTGATCCTCACAAGATTAAAATAACACCCGAAATCGAAAGCCTGAAGAATTTTGGATCTCCCATAATCGGTGAATTGACGTTTCATGAAATGGAAAAATGCGATCCTGTCGGATGTGTTGTTTGTTACAAGATCTGTCCCACGGATGCTCTTTCATCTCCAAAAATGTCCAAGGATAAGATCGTTCTTGACGAGGCTCGCTGCATATATTGCGGAGCCTGCGAGATCGGCTGTCCTGAACACCTGATTAAAGTGCGTCGAAAAAAAGTCGATTTCAAAGGTGGAATCGATGCACCATGGGCGAATTCTTGGCTCCAAGCCATTGAGAAGATCACGGGCACGACATTCTCCGTTCCTGAAATTCGAACAATACCAAAGAAAATTGAAGAAATCACGCAAAAGATCACGGGAAACCAATCCGTCCCACGAGTCAGTCCTGAAGCCTTCGCAAAATTAAAAGAACGCCTCGATTTCGTGGCAAAAGACTTGCAAACAATAAAAACACGATTTTGGGTCGAAGGGAGAACAAAAAAGAAAGTCAAATATCAATATAAGTAAGAGAAATTCCTCATTCTTCTAATAAATAAGAGACTAACGTGATTAGTCCAAGAGCCGCAGTGACGAACCTTATCCCAACTTTTGGCAACAATTTACTACGGTGAGAAATGTGATATTCCAAAGGATTTACTCCCATCTTGGCTGTCTTCATTTCATCACAATAATCTTGGAAGGTTTTCGTAGGGAATTCTATACCATATTTATCTCCGTGAAAAAAGATGAATGATCCTGGTGATATGTGGATTGGTTCCATCAACAACATGTTACGATATTTAACTGCTCGTAGTGCTTGAAGGCTATTTTTAATGATGTCAATACCCGTTTCACGCGGATAACCAATATCCCAAAATAGGAGAATTGGTATTCGATGCTTTTGAAATGTTTTTAATAAGTCCCAGAGTTGCTTATTGGTAAAACGGAATGACGAATCAAATTTTCCAAATATCCTGTCCATTTTCTTCCGTTGTGATTCGGAGAAAATCCTAGGACTAAAAATTATCAAGGATTTCTTCTTGAATGTCTTGAGATGATCAAGGATGTAGTGCTTGCTCACGGGCAATCGCCATATCTCTTGATCTACCCCTAATTCCAATCCTTCCTTTCGAATTAATCGATTTATCTCCATGAAATATTTCTCCGTGGCAGGATATATTCCATGTCCATAGAAAAAACGCTCTATCTCGGCTAATTCCGTTATTTCCCTGAGATCGTCAACGACACGTTGTGGAGAGCGGAAGACAACTCGGTTTCGATTTGATATGATTCTTGCAGAAAATCGCCCGCCTCCACAGAAAATACAATCATTAGAACAGCCTCGAGCAACTTCAACGGGCCACCTAAATCCCATCTTTTTCTCGGAATAATACAAATATTCCTTCCAATGTTCTAAATATTGAATTCTTGAAAAATTCAATGAATCTAATTCATTTGCTACGTAAGTTAGATCATTTTTCTTGATCTTTCCATTTTCTCTATATGTTAAATTCGGCACGTTTTCGAGAGAGTTCAAGTTTTTCATCAATTCAACAATTGGAACCTCTGCATCCCCACGAATGACACCGTCAACATAATCATGGTGAGTGATAATTTCATCCGAGAAAAACGATGCCGTATATCCTCCAAGTAACGTGAAACAAGAAGGAAAGACTTTTTTTACCACTCTTAATATCTCCGTTGCTCCATGGGCGTGTAATGCCCAGTGTAAATCTACGGCAAGGACTTTGAAGTTGTATTCTTTCAGTTTTCTAATGAGCGAAAAATTTGAATTAATAATAAATTCAAGCGGATAGTCGAAAATCTTTACTTCAAGACCATTTTTAGCTAAAAGATCCGCAAGACCAAAAACCCCCATCGGAATCGATAAAAATGCTGTCCGATATCGTGAAGCATGTTTTAAAGATTGAAAATTTATTGGTGGATGAACAAAAATTATATCTACATCTTTCATTGTATCATGTTTACGAACAAATTCCTTTAAAGAATTTACTGATGTTTTTTTACGAATAATGAGCCTGAGACCATGGATGAACATGACGATGATTTTTGCATGAATAAATGCGACGGGCATTGTTGTTCCAGTTACACGGTCCTGATCACCAGTGAAGATGCAATCCGCATTTCTCAAGGAGTAAAATTAGACCCCGAAGAATATCTGGTAATTTACGATTCCTCCGTTGAAAATCAGAATTTTTATCCGACGATTACAATACAGGAGAACAACGTGGTTCTTGGCATTCGTTTTAAACCCGATTCAACAACCTGTTTCTTTTTGGGTGATAATGGTCTCTGTTCAATACACGAATTCAAACCGCGCGTTTGTCAAACATACCCGTTCACGATGGATGTTGAAGGAAATCTCATCCGAATGGAAGGATTATCCGAAGTATGTCCATATCAATGGTGGCCGCATTCGTCCGAGATGACGGAACGCATTCGTTCTAATTTATTGGCATCATGGAAAGAAATCAAAATATATAGAGAAAAAGCAATGGCTTGGAATAAAAATGGAAAGAACGGTGACTTCACGGAATTTCTCAAATTCATTGGATGTAAATGAAGAAAAATGCCATCAGCAAACTCTCTTGTAGATACTAAATGTATAAAAACCGCCCTCCTGAAAACCACGGAGAACGGAAAAATCCGTTGTCGTACATGTGAACAAAAATGTTTGTTGGATGAATCACAAATTGGTCTGTGCAAGACACGGAAGGTAATCGAAGGAGATCTAAAAACACTCATATATGGGAACATTTCATCCATTTCAAATAATCCGATCGAGAAAAAACCTTTTTACCATTTCTTTCCCGGGACATTCGCTCTTACAATCGGGAGTTGGGGATGTAATTTCGCTTGTCCATGGTGTCAAAACTATCACATCTCTAAAACATCTCCTAATTCGCATCCCTGCACTTACATGTCACCTGAACGGTTGATTCAAAGAGCAATTCAATTGAAATCACGGGGTCTCAGCTATAGCTTTAATGAGCCAACTCTAATGCTCGAGCACGCCCTGGATACGTTCCCGAAAGCAAGACAGAAACGATTATACAACACGTTCGTCACAAACGGCTACATGACATTGAAAGCCCTCGATCTCCTAATCTCAAGCGGGCTTGATGCAATGAACGTTGATATTAAAGGGGATGAGAACGCCGTCAGGAAATTCTGCCGTGCTGATGTTAATAAGATTTATAGAAATTGTGCTCATGCAATTAAGAATGATGTTCACGTGGAAATCACGACTTTGATCATACCTGGAGTGAATGACGAAGAATCTCTGTTGAAAAAAATTGCGAGTAGAATAAAAACTGAGCTTGGACCAAATACACCGTGGCATCTTTCCCGATATTATCCGCAATACGAATTCAGTACTCCGCCTACTCCACTCTCAAGCCTCAAACGTGCAAGAAAAATCGGTCATGATGAAGGATTAAACTACGTTTATCTGGGTAACGTGTCGGGACATGAAGAAGAGAACACGTATTGTCATAATTGCAAAGCTCTGCTCATAGAACGACATGGTTATAGCGTGCGTATTACCGGTCTCAAGGAAAAAAACAAATGTAAAAAATGTGGCGAAGAAATTCCCATTATCCTTTAAAAAAACAAAATAAATTCATCTTGCATTTATTGAATGACGTGCGCACGATCGATGAAGTTCTTTAAAGACCGTAGGATCTTGATTAGCTCCCAGATCTTTACTTGATCTCCTTCGGTTAATAAATTCTGCAAGAATGATTCAAAATCTCCTCTTGACACATATTTTGAGAATTCTCCCAATTCCCAGAGGAGGTTTTTCATATCGGTCTGGGAAGCAGCCGTTGCCCAAGTCGAGCTCGGAACTGATTTGGCAGCTTCCATTGAAATGGGTTCTTCTATTTGTGGCGTGGGTGCAGGTGTTGGGGTTGGTTCTGGTATGGGTTCTGGAGCAGGAGCCTCTGCTTGAGAAGGAACAGGGGTTGGTGCTGCTTTGCTTAATATGGACATGACGTTATCATTTGCTCTTGCCACGTCCATATATGCCACGCCTGCTCCACCTTCTGGTGTGACGTAAGCAATCATTATTTGTTGATCTCTATTATTTGTTGCCACTATATGTCCCATTCCCATGACATTCGTGCCAACTAATCTTTCAGGCGTGCATTGTAATATGGAGTATTTTATGCCTTGAACGGTAATGGATGGTGCCTGTTGTCTCCATGAGTTCAACAATAAAATTATGTCCGATGTAATGTCCCAATTAGAAGTTTGGAAGATGACTTCCCCTTGTCCATTTGTTATGGTTACTGCCGTTACTGAATTGTTTTTATCCATCAAGCCTCTAATTTCTTGCTCAATTTCACTGGTTTGTATTTGGTTCACTTTTGGGCGACCTTCCAATGGAGATTTTTGCCTATCTTGAGGAATCAGTAAATTCATCGGATATGTATGAATCGTTCATTATTCCAATTTCGTTCATATTTAAAGAATTTTTCTTTAGAATTAAAATTATCAGATGATATATGATAAAATTGCATCTTTAATGGTTCTTGAAATCTTTCAAGAGTTCGATGCGATTTTTCGTTTTTGTTATGCGGGAAACGTTAATAATACCTTGAATTTCTAAACTCATGATGTTTTTCGAGAATTCAGAAGGAGATAGGTCTTTAAATTCCTTAAGAAGATTGTTGTATAGATCTGTATCTACGCTAATACCCTTATTTTTAAGAAGAATTTGAATTATTGTATTTTTTATGGGTAACGTGTTCCATGTAATTTTTCTCATGATCGTTCTTCCGTTTAAAAGCAATTTTGATTTACGAGTTTTAAAAAGAATAAAAATATTGTGGACTTGCATTTACATGACGTGCGAGGGTCCTGAATAATCACCCGAGGATTTCTTAATTATTTGTGCTTGGCGCTTGTAATACTTAATGATCTGGTCGTTCACGGTCGGATGTATCTTTTCCATTGCATTCTTGAAATCTTCCATGGTTACTTTTTCAACATCAAAATCCCTTCGTAATGCCAAGATACCTGCTTCTTGGCAGACTCCTTCAATGTCAGAACCAACAAAATGCTTGCTCTCTCTTGCTAGTCGATCTACGTCAACGTCGGGAGCTAATGGCATCTTTTTCGTATATATCTCAAAAATTTGACGGCGTTCGTGTTCATTCGGTGGCTCGATCAGGATTACCCTGTCAAATCTACCGTGTCGAATTAATGCTCTATCAACGATATCTAAACGATTCGTTGCTGCCATGACGACCACGTCTTTCAATGTTTCTAATCCATCAAGTTCCGTCAGAATTTGGCTTATGACTCGAGAAGTGACATTTGAATCTCCAAAACTCATCCCTCTAGTTGGCGCAATGGCATCAATTTCATCAAAAAATATGATGGCGGGTGATGCGGTCCTTGCCTTCTTGAACACCTCACGAATTGCTTTTTCCGATTCTCCGACCCACTTGCTAAGAACCTCTGGTCCTTTGACGCTAATGAAATTAGCTTCGCTTTCCGTTGCTGTTGCTTTTGCAATGAGTGTTTTACCACAACCTGGAGGACCGTAAAGCAGTATGCCCTTCGGTGGTTTTATTCCAACTTTAGCAAATTTTTCAGAATGTTTTAAGGGCCATTCCACGGCTTCTACCAGCTCTTGCTTGATGTAATCTAGTCCTCCTATATCCTCCCAATGGACATTTGGATTTTCTATCATTACCTCACGAATTGCAGAAGGTTGAATTTCCTTAAGAGCACTATAAAAATCATTTGCGGTGACTTCTATTCTATTCAAGATTTCAGTTGGAATTTCTTCATCTTCTAAATTTATCTCCGGAAGATAACGACGAAGGCATTTCATTGCGGCTTCACGACACAAGGCGGCAAGATCTGCGCCTACAAAACCGTGAGTAATGCTGGCAAAATCCTCCGTTTCAACATCTTTACTCAATGGCATTGCTCTTGTATGAATTTGTAAGATTTCTAACCGACCTTTCTTGTCAGGTACTCGAATTTCAATTTCGCGATCGAAACGACCGGGTCGCCTCAAGGCAGGGTCCAAGGCATTAGGACGGTTGGTTGCTCCAATCACTATGACTTTTCCTCTTCCGTGAAGCCCGTCCATCAATGCAAGTAATTGTGCTACTACTCGGCGCTCAACTTCTCCCGTTACTTCTTCCCGCTTTGGAGCAATGGCATCCAATTCATCAATGAACACGATGCTGGGGGAATTCTTATCGGCTTCTTCAAAGATTTTTCTGAGCTTCTTTTCACTTTCACCATAAAACTTGCTCATTATTTCAGGACCGTTTATTGGAATGAAGTGCGCATCTGATTCATTAGCAACAGCGCGTACTAATAAAGTCTTGCCACATCCTGGAGGTCCTGCAAGAAGAACTCCCTTCGGCGGACTAATTCCAAGCTTCTTAAAAAGCTCGGGATGTTTTAACGGAAGCTCCACCATCTCCCGTATCCTTTGTATCTCTTCATTCAACCCTCCTATATCTTCGTATGTTATGAGGGGAATACCTCCGGGAGTTTCCTCAAGAGCACTCTCACTAACACGAAGCACGGTCGAATTTTTTATGACAACGACACCATTAGGTCGAGTTGATATGATCTGAAATGGGACTTCCTTCTTTATACCGATAGGAATGTAAATGATGTCATCTTTTGTCACGGGACAATTCAACAATTTCTTCTTGACAAAAGTTTCCACGTAAGGATCTGCCCGTATATTCACTGTTGTTGGTGCAATGATTATCGTTCTTGCCGTCTTTTCTTCTGCCTTAATTACTTCAACTGTTTCTCCGATTGTTACTCCGGCATTCTTTCGTAAACGACCATCCATTCGGATTATGTTCTGTCCGCGATCTTCTGAGTAGGCTGGCCAAGCCATTGCTGCAGTAACTCTTTTTCCCTTTATTCCTACGATATCGCCTGACTGGATCATCAATTTATCCATGAGATTTTGATCAATTCGGATGATAGATCGTCCAACATCTCTGGGTTTCGCCTCGGCGACCTTTACTAGTTCGAAGTCCATTTCAACCACTTCATTTAATGATCATCATTCATATTAACAAATTCTTGTCCAAGTAAAATGATTCAATTTGTATAGGAAAAGACTATTATTTTTTTTTAATTGTTTTTTTTCAACATGAGTTACTAGGATAGGATCGAAAGTTGGTTATTGATATTGCCTGTATTGGTGCAGGACCATCAATTTCATTCGCAGTTTTAGAAATTCTAAAACATGAGTCACAAAAATATAACATTCAGATTTTTGAAGAGCATCCTCAAGTTGGAATACCCATTCAATGTGCAGGATTAATCAGCACGACGGGATTTCAACGCTTAAAAATTCGATTGCCTAAAGAATGCATTCAAAACGAGATAAAGGGATCTCGATTTTTTTCTCCTTCCGGTCATGAGCTCTTCATCAAGCGCCCCGATATTCAGGCATACGTGATAGATCGGGCAATATTCGACCAATTCCTGATGGATAAGGTCGTGGATCTTGGCGGCAAGCTATTTATCAATACTCGCGTTCAAGATCTTCAAAGGAATTCCTCGAATGGAATGACGCTGTCCATTCAGGATGGGCGTGAAAAAAGGACGTTAGAAACGCGGCTTGTAATTGATGGTGAAGGTGTTCGAGCGAAATTCATTAGAAAAATGAACTTGATTCCACCCAGTCGTCATTGGAATGTTCCTGCTCTACAACACGAGTTTACTCACGTGCGAGACATCGATCCTGATCATGTTGAGCTTTATTTCGGTCGCCGTGTTTCACCCGGCTTTTTCGCATACATCATACCTAAATCTGAAACTACGGCTCGCGTGTGTGTAGCCAGTAATCAAGGTAACATCCGGGCTTACATGAAAAATTTTATCAATAAACACGCCATTGCTTCAGAAAAACTTGCAAATGCTCGCATTGAAGGCACGTCGGGTGGAATCATCATGACAGGTGGTCCCATTAAAAAAACTCATTCGGATAACTTTCTTGGCGTTGGAGATGCCGTTGGACATGTCAAACCAACGACAGGTGGCGGGGTCGTCTTAGGAGGTCTTTGTGCAAGAATTGCAGGACAAACTGCACTAAATGCTTTAGAATCAAATGATACTTCTGCTCACGTGCTATATAATTATGATAAATCATGGAAAAAACAATACTTACGTGAATTTCAACTGCAAAAGCTCGTGCGGTTTCTCTTAAACAACGTTCCTGATAAGCTTCTTGATGCTCTATTTCACACCATTGATGAAAACATGCGAGACGAAATTCAATCGATCGGGGACATGGACATGCAATCCGCGGTCATAAAACGGATACTATTCTCACCAAAACTGTCGATACTTCTCGTTAAATTATTGTCCCACCTGATATTCTAATTTGAGCCACCAAAACCCAACATTATTATCGAACTAACTGAAATATCTCACCTTGTTATCTTGATTTCCCATTGAATTAACTTTAAATAAATTTAATAAAACCAAACATTTTTAGATTTACAAGTAGTCTTGAAAGTCAAACATGTTCAGCTTCACTTGAGTCATGTTTCTGAAACGACTAAAATTCAAGCATGGAAGTAAGAAAATGTCATCAATTCGCATTAATTGCAATGGATGTTCCAGATTAATTTCACCAAATGAACGTGCTGTTAAATTTGCGTGTCCGAATTGTGGAAAGATAATAATCTGGCGATGCGAACGTTGCAAGATTTTCGCACGTACATACCGTTGTCCAAATTGTAACTTTTTGGGACCATAGAGGTGTTAAGATGGCAAAAAGAATGTTATTAGTGATGAAGGTCCTGCCTGAAGGCACGGAAGTAGATCTTGAGAAATTGCAATCTGAAGTTGAGAAGTACATGCCCGAGGGCTTTGAACTCCAAAAAAACACGTTCTCCACGCAAGATTTAGCCTTTGGTCTAAAAGCTCTTAAATTTCGATGTTTCAGTCCAAATCAGGAAGGAGTCACGGACATAATCGAAAAAGCTTTAGGTAAAATGCCTGGCGTACAACGAGCTGAAGTAGAACTTATGTCTTTAACCGATTTATAAATATAACGTGCTTACACGGTCTGATTTCTTTTCATTTTATTTTTAATTTTAAAATTGATGGTTTGTGTCTCGAATGGAACCCGAGATTCAAGAAATATACATTCGAGCGGGAAAAATCGTTGCAAGAGCTTTAGAAGAAGCTCGAAAATTAATAAAACCAGGTACAAATTTGATTGACGTTTGCAATTCTGTCGAGGGATACATTCGGGAACACGGTGCTATACCGGCATTCCCATTAAATATCGGAATAAACGAAATAGCGGCTCATTATACCAGTCCGCCAAATGATAAAAGCGTCATTCCAAATGAGTGTGTCGTTAAATTAGATTGCGGGGCTGCAATAGACGGTTACACGACAGATATGGCTATTTCATTAGCTGTTGGAACCGAAAAATATGATTACTTGATTACCGCAGCTCAAGCAGGTTTGGAAAAAGCCATTTCGCTCATAAAACCTGGCATCGATGTTCGAAAGATCGGTGTCGCCGTTCAAGAAACCATCCGAGATCATGGTGCTCGAGTCATTTCAAATCTAATGGGCCATCAAATGAAGCAATTCAATCTCCATGCGGGTGTCTCGGTTCCAAACGTGAAAACTGTTGCTGGAGAATCTTACACGTTTAAGGAAGGGGATGTATTTGCCATTGAGCCATTTTCAACAAATGGTACTGGATATGTAAAAAATGGTCCAAAGGCCTACATATATGCCCTCCTCAAGAAAAATCCGAAAAATGTTTCACGAAATCTTGTAATGGAAATCAATAAAATTTGGCAAGATCGCCAAAGATTACCATTTGCTCCACGATGGTATCATCGAATTAAACCTGCAGATTTAAATCAGTTGCGTTCGCGCCACGTCCTTACATCATATCCAATTCTTGTTGAAGTCAAAAAAGGAGTCGTGGCACAAGCCGAGCATACTGTTTTAGTAACAAAGAAAGGTTGTGAAGTCGTCACGACCTTATGAAATAATAATTTGATATCTATTTTGTTTCTAAATTCTTGATCATTAAATTTGCTATTGTTTTAAACGTTTTCTCGACATTCTTCCCCGTTTTTGCCGAGCTGAAGAAGCAAGGCATGTCCTGAGCATGCATTTTTAGGTCCTCTAACGTGACTTTCTGATTTTTTAAATCCATTTTGTTTCCAATAACCACGTATGGAACATCTCCTGCATGAGTCAAGATCTCTTCCAACCAATCCGTGATGTGTTCCGCTGACACGGGACGCGTGAGATCACAGATAATAATTGCTCCATTTGCTCCTTTCATGTAAAGATTCATTTTGTTCTTCCAAGTATCTTGTCCACCAATGTCCCAAATGACCATTTTTGCTTCCACGCCTTCTTCTAATTTGACGTTTTTTACGAGAAAGTCTACGCCAATCGTTGAAATGTATTCTGAATTAAAGCGGTCTTCGATATAACGTTTTATTAACGAAGTTTTTCCGACTCCTTCATCACCTACTACTGTTAATTTCATCGTGTATTGTTTCGACATGTTAAATTCACCTAATAATCAGGACGCTCATAAACGGATGGTGTTGGACGTCCTTCTGGATTCTTCATTTGTACGTGTTTGATGTATTCGTCTAATTTAAGTTTCGCTCCTAGAAGCGAAGCATCAATTTCTTCGTCTGGATTATCAATAAGGGGACCGTGACCGGGATATATGGTCTTTATTCGAAGGGTTTTCAGTTTATAGAGGGAGTTGATGTAATCTGCAAGACTACCAGACTCATAAATATTTGAAACATACCCATTTGCAAATACCGTGTCACCACCAAACATGTAATACTTGTACGGGTCATATATGCAAATACATCCTGAAGTATGTCCCGGAGTGTGAATTATCTTGAGATGTTCATTTCCTAAATCAAAGATCATCCCATCTTCTAACCAAATATCTGTTTTTAAATCTGTAACATCGAAATCACATTCCTTGGCTCGAATTACATATTCATCTTGCAATTCAATCTTAGAAGCAGCCGCAGAATGAGCACAAACCGGGCACTTGAAGAAATGATTTCCCGATAGATGATCCCAATGTTCATGCGTGTTGATGACAATGTTAATTTCTTCAAATTTGATTCCAATTTCTGAAAAAACGAGATATACAAAGGAATTAAATTTCTCATAATTTCCTGTATCAATTAAAACATTCATGCGATCTCCTAAGATTAAATATAGATGGCATCCGCGACCAAACGTTTCAAATTGATACACGTTTTCGCGTAGTTTTTTTAAAGTGTAATCTTCCATTTGGTTCCAAATCCCCTCAAGGTGTCTAAATTTATGATCTTATTATTATCCCGCTTTTATTTTTTGTAATAACCAGGCAATGTTATGTCCCAAATTTTCCATTGTCTCTTTTCCTTCTGTATCATCTTGTACCGCACCAGGTTCAAGTCCGATGCCCAGATTCCAATAACTTGAACATACGATTATCATCTGCATGATACCAAAGAAAAAATTTAAGTCAGCATATACCATGCACGCGCCCTGTCGGCGGACGGCAATAACGGGAGCTCCGATCTTCCTTTTAAACATGTGATTGTTTGCAATTGCTACTAACCCGACTCGATCAATGAAATTTTTCATGGAACCCGTGACATTTGCAAAATAGGTCGGACTTCCCAAAAGAATGACATCAGCATCAAGCAAATCAGAAATGATCTCATTCAAATCATCATCTTTCACGGAACATTGCTTATCTTTATAATTAAAACAACGGAAGCAAGCAACGCAAGGGTTGATTTTTTTTCCCTTTAGCTGAATTATCTTCGTTTCAACGCCAGGAAGATCCGAACGAATGGCTTCAAAAACCATTTCGATCAATTGGGTCGTATTTCCGATCTTTCCACGAGCTGAGCCATTTATTGCCACGATTTTCAAGTTTCTAGCCTCGGAATAGCAATTTTTTCTAATATTACAACGTATTTAATACGATATAAAAAATTTTTTTGTAATAAGACAATCTGTCAAATGGAAGATACATGTATGCCAAAAAAGTTGAAAAAAAATCAATTTAAAACGTGATAAATCCGCTTTTAATGCTGACCTGAAATCGTTTTTGATAAAAAATAATCATCATTTTCAAGAAATCAAATGGCATCAAACATCAAG
>JALGVI010000005.1 GCA_029838215.1 Candidatus Helarchaeota archaeon
CTTCAGGATGCGTGCAATCGAGAGCAAGAGATTTGGACGTTAAAGCCTGCAGGAACCTGTATTTTGAATTTTCGAATCCCTCCAGACTCGCAACTATCGGGCGACCGTTTTCCTTCTTGAAGAACCATTCGGGATGTTCTTTTGCTAATCTTGATTTGCTTGAGATAAAAAATGGTGCCGTCCACAATCCTGCCATGTAACCTTTCTCTTTAATGCTCTGAACGAGTTTTGCCATTCCACTTGGAAACTTGGGATTGGCATCCCATTCACCTGCTCTGATTTGATACCCATCATCAAGTTGAAAGAAATCTATCTGAATGTCATTTGAATTTTCTGCGATGAATTCCAGATTTTTCAAGGTCTCTTTTTCAGAAATATTTTGAAAATAGTGATACCAACTGCACCAACCTTTTGGAATGGTGGGCCACGTACGAGCATCGTTCCAAGTTGCGACCATTTCAAAATATTCATTTAAAGCCTGTAAGGGATTTCCATCTAAATCAAGAAATATGGCTAATTTTTCTGATGATACCTCATCTCCAGGTTCAAAAAGAATTTCATCTGCTTGAGACCTTGCAGTGAAGAATTCCAGTGCTTTTTTCTTCTTATTTGCCTTTAGGAGAACTTGACAGAATTGATCCTTTAAAGTCACGAATCCACAGATTAGAGTAGATCTTGAAGTTCTATCGTGAATGGCAGTAAATATCTCACCAACGATTAATCCTTTTTTCCTTTTTTCTTTCGGATTGGAGTACAGAATCTTCCTTGCAATTTCTGTCTTTGTCATTGTATCCTTGTCAAAGATTCCAAGGACCTTTGCCTTGCTCCAAGACTGCCAGTCGGTCTTAAAAACCCGCCATTCTTCCATTCCCTCTCCGAGATCAACAACACCTTTTTTTTCCGTAACAACGTGCAAGGGATGCAGTTCGACCAGCCGAAGGTCTACGTCCAGAGTATTTTTTACTTTAACTTGAATGACAATTGGACTTTTTTTCTCATATAACGTGAACGTGATGGTAATGATTGGTTTTTTATCATCACCTGCCAAATTTATTACTAGTGATTTTCCGCTTTCTCCGTTTTTACCCATGGTTTCCTCAAGATTCCAAGACTTCTTGTACTCATCCGTAGAATAATGATTCATCCATATGTCCTTATCGTTTTGATGCTTTTTTAGTACCACGAGAGAAAACGCATTTTGAAAGACTTTCATTCCTGTCTTGCTTTCCGAAATTTCATAAAAACCCTGATTTAAATCAAATTTTAACGTAAAAAAGTCATTAGAAAAGCTTACAATTGAATTCTGCTCTTGGCATGTAATTTCATTCATTTGATTCATTCCTACTCGTTTCTTTTTCCTGAATTATTTTGGCCAATGGTTCATGGACGAGCGTCCAATTCAAATAATAATAGGGAATCCTTGTCTGTTTTATTATCTTGATTTCCCTTGACAAGATTTTCTTTTTAGTCAATTGAAATACATGTCGTGAAATGACTTGTTCTTCCACGTCCAAGAAATTCGCCAAATCTTGAATCGTGAGTTCACCGTGCTTTGCGAGAATTTCAAGTATTAAATCTTCAAGTTTAACTTGTACTTCCGAGTTGATGGCGGTTCTTGCACTGGATTTCAAGCGAGATCTTGGGGGTAAATTGAAGGGAATTTCTTTTTGAACCTGAAGCTTTCCGTCAATTGTCGTGGTTAAAAAACGAGAACGTTTACCGCCTTGAAGCTTTATCAATCCTCTTTCATTTAGCTTTTTAGTAAGTCTTGAAATAGCTGCCCAACAGGCATCTCGAGACTTGTAATTATCTTCCAGTGCATCAACGAGTTCTTTTATCGTTATTCCGTCAATTCCTTGCAGTAAAACTCGTTTTGCGGTTTTTGAAAGCTGGTGCGCCTTTTTAGTCATCGTTATCAAACAAGTTATTTTTTCTTATTTTCACTTCTTGCATTTTTACATATATTAATGATCATTTTTACTCGAATAAATGCAATATAAATCTACACGGGCTTATACTGTTGGATTTTTTTTTCAAAGTTTCATTAAAAATTGTTCCGCTTAAATTTCTCATCTGTCTTTATGACTTGATTCGGATTCCCAAAACTTGATCATGATCATCACGCCCACGGTGAACCAGAAATCTGTCTAACAAGGCATAAATAACGAGAATTGCATGTGAAAGCAGTTAAATGTTCTTTTTTAAGTGAATCAAGGAAAAGAGGATTTTAAATGAAAAAGGGAACGAAAATAGTCATGACGGCATCTGCAACGGAAATGTCCGATTTTTTCAAGAATCCATTTATTGCATTTACAGGTGGGTTTCCAGCCCGAATTGTTAAGATGTGGCAGAGCCTGACGACGAAGTTTGGAGTTTATGGCTATCCACCTGTTCCATACGATGAAAATGGTGCTAAATTTGCACCGTACGGTCTTCGAAAAGTCGAATCCGTTCTTCTAGAGAATGGGTTTGATGAAGATGACGTTAAAATAATTCATCCGTACCAATTGAAAGATTTTATCGGAGAAAAAACGAAAATTGTCGCTGTCACGAGCATGGATCCGATGGGGCTCGCTTATGTGGACTTGACGTACACGAGCATGATAGGATTCGATGACGAGTGTTGCAACTCTTGGGAGTTTCGCAAGCTAATGACGAATAAATACATGCGAAAGAAGCATTTAAAGAAGATCGTGGGTGGAGCTGGTGCATGGCAAGTGAGCGGAAGAAAAACTCGGGAAATTTTGGGCATAGACACGATAATACTCGGCGAAAGTGAGGCGATTGTCGCCAAGGTCTTTAAAGACCTTTCGGAAGGACGAAAGGTTCCGCCAATAATTAAGGCTCCGCAAGTTCAAGAGAAAGACATACCCGTGATAAAACATGCTGCACTGCACGGAGGCGTGGAAATCATGCGCGGATGCGGCAGGAATTGCCAGTTCTGCTCCCCAACGATGCGAAAACGCCGTGATTATCCTCTTCATAAAATATTGGAAGAAGTAAAAGTAAACATTGATGGTGGAGAGAATTTCATCACGTTAATCGGAGAAGACATGCTGATTTATGGTTGCGATAACTCAAAATTTATTCCTAATTCTGAAGCCGTTTCTGAAATGGCAGAAGCAATCGGTCGTTATCCTGGTGTAGAGGTCATTCAACCTGTTCACGTTTCAATGGCAGCCGTGGCGGCAGATCCCGAATTGATCTTTCGCATTTCTGAATCTTGGAGAGATGAACGTCATCAAATAAAAGGACGATATACACTTCATGGTAAGAAAATGATGAGTGCTGAAACCGGAATTGAAACGGGGAGTCCTCGAATCTTAAAGAAATACATGAAAGGCAAGCCATTACCGTTTCGTTGCGAGGAATGGCATGATATTGTCATTCAAGCCTGCGGAATTCTTAATGATAATGATTGGATTCCACTCACATCATTCTTACTTGACATGCCCGGAGAGACTGAAGACGACACGATGAAAACTTTGGAGCTGGTTGATGACATGCATGAATACAACGTCTTTTTCATGCCCGTATTATTCGTGCCGCTCGGAGACTGTATTCTAAGAAATGAGCGAAAAGCAAATTGGTCTAAAGTTACCGAAGCATCGTTGGAGCTTTTTCTACGTTGCTGGGAATATAATGTTGAGCAATACAAGTACGATTACCTGAACTCGATGACTAAACCAATATTATCTTACGTTTCCCGCCTAATGTACTGGGGTTATTACAGATGGCGCCGCGGTGTTGCAAATCATCACTTCTATAATCGGTTGTTGACAAAAATCTCAGGATTGAGTTAATAATCCGTTTACTTCTTTTTTGAAATTTCAATTCCTTTTTTTTTGAAAAGTCAAGTCCCATCAACAAAATTTATCTGACTTGACAGATTTTAATAACCTGAATTGATTTATGCACGTTTTTATATTATTTTCGTGGAGATAATATCATGGTAAAAGCATTTGCAGAAATTCCAATAGATCCGAAACAAGTCCGCAGTTATCAAGACCTGCCTCGATTAATTGAGGATCACGGTTGTCCTAGATGTCAAAATTTCTTGATAGCAGTGAAAATCAAGAATTTTTCTCTTTCAAAACTGAGATTTGAAAATACTTGTCAGAATTGTGGCATGTATTACCTTGCGCAAAAAGTAGACACGGATTCTGGTCCCAAATTATATCTATTTGAAGAAGAAGAGGACGAATCTGAGGATAAATAAACATGAAGATATCGATTGGAGGGTACAAGGATGTCTCCACGATTGACTATCCCGGCGAAGTCGTATCAGTAGTCTTTTTTTGTGGATGTCCTTTCCGGTGTCCCTTTTGCCAAAACGTTGGGTTGGTTACTGGAGAGGATTGTAAGGAAATTTCCATCGAAGAGATACACGTGGTGCTCGAAAAATATTCTTCATTTATCACGGGGACTTGCATTACAGGGGGAGAACCGTGCGTGCAGGAAGCTGGATTAAGTGCGCTTCTTTCACGCATCAAGCAATTCGGAAAGCGTAAAATTGATACAAATGGCTTTTACCCTAATGTAGTAAATGAAATCTTAAAGCAAAAACTCGTTGAATATATCGCCATCGATATAAAGGCACCCCTTAATCCGCAAGCGTATGGTAAGGTCGTGGGTCTGATTCAGAAAGGCGATAAAGTCGTTGATCGCGTGAAACAAACCCTAATTCACATTAATGCATTTCGTCCTGACGTTTATTTAGAGATCAGGACTACAATCGTGCCAAATCTCATATATACAAGAGACGAGATCGAATCTATTGCCCGAAATGTCGAAGCCGATTGTTTTACGCTGCAGCAGTTCCGTTCAAACATGGGAACATTAGATCCACTTTATCGAGATGTTCTATCTCCTCCGAGATCTTTGCTCATGGACTTGGGCGAGGTTATAAAGAATTACCATTCTTGCGTGAAGATCCGGACCATTGAAAAAGGCGAAGAAAAATTGTGAAAAGTAAGAGAAATGCCGAGAGAAAAAGTAGCTCCAAATCATTTTCAAGATGAAATTATCTATTCACCCGAACATTGGAAATTATTTCGAGAATTTAGGTTAAAGACTAAAGAAATTCTAACCGCTTTAAAGAATTTCAATGCTGCAAGTCACGGTTCCATAGCCCGCGGAGATGTCACTTCGAAGAGCGATATCGATATCATAATTCCTTACAAGATTGATGAATTTCAATTGATTAAGCCGTTGGGTAGCATTAATTATTCCCGATTTAGAGAGCGGTATATCATTCAAGCCACGCCACTTTCAGCTATAAAAGCAACGATCGTACTAGGAGAAAATGTTTCACTGACTTTTCCTTTAATTGCATTTTATCCCCGCGAATTTGATTTTTATGCATTTGGTGGTTTCCTAACGCTTGAAGATGCATTGCTCGAGAAAAGAATTCCCGGAATCACGAAGCAATTACTTTTCATAACTCCAACAGACCGTGGTCATGCTTCTTGGCGCGTCACGCAGGAAAATGCGGCCTTGGCTGCAAAAAAGTTGCGTGTTAACGTGAATACCATTTTGGAACGCCTTCGTGTGTTAGAGCGACGAGACCGCATTGGTCGGACGGGAATCTTCCTCAAGGTTGCTATAAGTCCCAATGAATCATTTGGGGAAGTCCTGCGAAGCATCGAGCGAAAAAATCCCGCCAGTCGTCGTCGCATAAAAAGAAAAAAAATCTAATTCAAATCAATTCATCAAGTTGGACGAATCGGACTCCACTATCCTGAAAATATGCGATAATTTTCTCTAGTAATTGCAAGAACTTTTTACCTGTTTTGATCCAGCGGTCGGGACGCGTGAGCAAGTCCTTGATTGATACATGTTTTCTCATGTTAACGAATTCCCATGGATGAAAATATAGCACCGCCAAGTTATCTTGTTTAGCTGCTTTCAAGAGCTTTTGAAACCCTCTTGGAAATCGCAAGAGGGCATTTGAAAAACACGGTGAAAACTCTTTCAACCCCAGATCTTGCCCTATTTTTAGTCCTTTCTTAAAAGTAGGTATTGAAGAGTCATATTTGAAGCCGGTTCGGACAAGAATTCCAAAAAGTTCTGGACTTGTTGCAAGAAATGGTGCACGAAATCCCTTTACGTCTTTGTTGATAGTATTTTCGAGCAATTCCTTGGACCTTTTCAAGATTTTTTCATGATGCTCCGAGATCTCTGAAAATCGCTCATGTTCATAACCGTGTGAAGCAATCTCAAATTTCTTGCTTGATTCCTTGATGATTTCAGGGTGAGATTCACATAAATTAGCAGTTACAAAAAAAGTGGCAGGCAGCTTGTTTGAGTTTAGAAAGTCAATTAGAATTGGAAGACCCTTTTCAATGCCAGGTGAATGTTGCTTTCTTCTAAGGAATATCTCCTTTTCCACGTCGAACGTTAAAGCAACTTTTAGAGCCATGGTCTACGCTTCGAGATCTTGCAATTTGATTTGCAAATCGCAATATGGACAAAATGTTATTCTTCCTTCTATGGGTGCTTCTTCTAATGGTCCCGAGCAAGAAGGACACCTGAGTGATTTCAGCTCATCTTCTGAATTCAAGTCCGAATTTGCAACGATTTGCTCCCGCAGTTTCTTCCCCATTTCGGAAAGTAATCCCGTTAATTGTTCTTCTCTATCACAGGCGACCACGACTTTTACGTAGCCGCTGTGTTCACTCACATTACCAGTTATCACGAAATCTGCCTTTGTGACCTTAGTCTTTCCATAAAACCACGAATCAGCCCGATAATCACCTGCAGTTTCATTGATATCTTCGAAGACTAATCTTAAATCGTGTTGGGAAATCACGTCCTTCACGATTTTATAGGCTCTATTTGGAGTTAATCCTTGAGGTATCACGTAAGATCTTTCATCTCGCACGTTCAATCGTGTCTGAAGAAGATTATTCAATTTTGCAACGTTAGCCTCTTCTTCGGTAAAGAAAAGTGGACAAACGACGTTAACTTCTAATGGATTAATTTGTATGATTTGTTGATTTCCCTTGGCGTCGAGATATTCTACTAAGCCGTAAATCTTGTCTTTTCCGCATACCAATGGTTCCAACGTGTAATTGACCGTTTTTGAAGTATTTGGTTGCACGATCGGAATGTAAACCGTCGTGCCTTCCGTCTTGTATTCCGGCTCAATCTTTATGAGATGGAAAGGTTTTTGCGGAACGTCAAATCGCATTTTTACTTGCGTAATGACATTTTCGGAATCATTGACTATCTTTGCCTTGATTCGTAATAATCCTCCAATGTGCTCAAATTGGCGTTTTACGGAGATATCTTGAAGGACTTCAACAGTTTGGGGCACGGCTTGGATGGCGGGAGTAACATCATTATTTGCTACTGGTACAGCAGAAGATGTTGCTTTTTGTGCAACTGCTAATTCTGTCGAAGAACTCCCCCCTTCTATTCCTAATTCTTGATAAATCTGTTCTGAATATTGATAATTAGGCATCTTCTCTCTATGACGCGGGCATGAAAGTCGAAATATTCGCCAGTGACCGCTGCGCTTACTTTGAAAGAATGTGGCGGGTGCCCCGCATTTGAAACATCGAAAAACGTGATTCTTTATTAGAGGTAACCATTCATTTTTAAATAAAGTTGGAAGCTTGATGACTCTCTGACCGTGGGTTGGACACCGCACCTTTAGTACTGTCATTTCCTTATTTGGTAAATATTTCAAGAAATAAACTATGGTTGGTTGTCCGCATTTCCAACAACTTAGTTGAAGTTCCCAATTTTGACTCAACTTAAAAACCTCGGTTTGGCTCGCTTCGTTAAATATGCCTCACCACTTCTATAATATAAATCATTAGATGTGATCAAAATCATTTAAGAAATCATCATTCCATTGCTGATGAAAATCATTAGAAATCCCAAAAGAAATGAGAATCTTGCCCGCAAACTGATTGACCAAATCATCTATTGTTTTCGGTTTTGTATAAAAAGCGTGAATTGGTGGTAATATTGTGATGTTATAATTGGCAAGTTTTAACATATTTTCCAGATGGATTCCTGAAAAAGGTGTTTCCCTCGGAACCAATATTATCGGTTTTTTCTCCTTAATGAAGACATCGGCAACGCGTGTCAGGAGATTATCGGAATAACCGTGTGCAATTGCAGCGAGTGTTTTCATCGAACATGGCACTATGATCAATCCGATCTTTTTCGTGCTGATGCAAGAGCCACTTGCAAGCGGAGACGAATAGTCCTGAGGATCGTGAATCTCCGTTGCTAATTCTTCCATTTCTACCTTTGGGATGGGTGCTTCCAACGTTATCACCTTTTCTGCGTTTTTTGAAATTATTAAATGAGTTTTTATTCTTAAATCTTTAAGAATACGAAGTAAGGCTATTCCATATATTATACCACTGGCACCCGTGATTCCGACAACAACCTCATCCATAAAAGACACCTTGAATTACAGCCATTCGTGGAGTTATATCGAATTAGAAAGAAACTTTAAATAAAGTTTTGTCCGTGAAGTCTTAAATATCGATCTATCTTTCAAATAACAGATCTTTACGAAAATTGAAGGAGCTTTCAACCATGGTTGATATTAAAGTTGAAATTGACCTTTGCACTGGTTGTGGAACCTGTGTTGATGTCTGTCCTGTCGGCGTTTATGAATTAGACGGCGATAAAGTCAAAATCGTGAATAAGGACGAATGCATCGAGTGCCTTGCGTGTGTCGATCAATGTCCTTCTGGTTGTCTCTCAGTAGAAAGCTAAAAATCCTTTCTTCTTTTTCTTTTTTATCGTCTTGTACAATAATCATAATATTTCTCTTAGTGAAGCTATTGAATCAATGATGAAATCTGGTTCGATTCCTGATTCGATTAATACTTGTTCTCGAAACTTGCCTGTTTTTACGAGAATTCCCTTCAATCCTTGAGCTTGAGCTCCTCCAATATCCGTGAAGATGTCATCCCCGATCATTCCCGTTTCTTCCGGATTGGTTCCAATATCTTTCAAAGCAAGCTCAAAAAAACTTTTTGTTGGCTTGCCCATTATTTCTGCTTGTTTTCCCGTGGCGAACTCCAAAGCCGTTACAAATGGTCCTGCCGATAGAACTAAACCACCCGAACTCATCCAATACTTGTCTTTTTCAAGCCCAATTATTTTTGCACCATTCAAGATTAATTGAAATGCCGTGTTCATATTATAGTACGTAAAATTATCTCCTGCATCTCCAACCACGACGAACTCTGCATCATCTTCAACGTGCTCCAATCCTGCTTGCTCATAATCCACGTGGACATCCCCTGTTGTCAAAAAGTAACACTTTCGGACCTTCCTGCTTGAAATGAAATTTATTGCGGCCATCATTGGAGTGAAGATATGATCTTCTGAAATTTCAAATCCTAATTTTTCGAGCTTCGTAACAATGGATTTGCGACTTTTTCTGGTCGTATTTGATACGAACCTACATTGATATCCCTTCTCATTTAGGAATTTTATTGTTTCCCTTGCTCCCATTATTGGATTACCGCCAGTATAAAGCGTGCCGTCCAGATCAATTAAAAACGCCTTCAAAATAACCACTTCAAAATCTTTTTATTCTATTTTCCTTCTTTAGTTTTAAGCATTTAAGATCTTTTCGACTTACGAAGAAGGCAATAGCATGTCTGATGAGAAACCTGCAAGGGAAAAATCTGAAAAGAAAGGCATTTATGTCGTGTTTGAAGGAAGTCGTTTTACCGGAAAAACGACCATGAGGAAAGAAATTGCCGAGTGGCTTCGTTCAACCGGGTCTTTTCAAGTTCTTGAAGTAGAAGAGGCTTCCGAAAAAATGCGGCAAAGCATTCGCGAGATTGGAGATGAATTTGATAACGAGATTGACGACGATATAGATATTTATGATTTTGTAAGCGATACTTTAAGACAAAATAAACGCATTCGACATTTTTTCAGGAGCAAGCCGTCCAAGCCTGAACTTCAAAAAATCGTCATAGCTGAAAGAAGCTTTCTTTCTTCGATTGTTTATCAGAATGACGTTGGCAAACAACGAATTTGGGATTTGCACGGCATTGGCATTCAGGAACACGTTCTAATGAATCCGAAAGTGACCTCAAAAACGTTCTACTTGCCCGATTTAGTAATTGTTTTGGACGTAGAAGTTGAAGAAATGCCCAATCGTTATACAAAGGAAACCGTTTTGGAAAAATGGGATCGTGATTTAAATTATCTAATGGAAGTCAGGAAAAGATTTCGAGAATTAGGAAACATTTCTTATAGATGTACAGGTGATGAATGCAACGAAGGGTGGCGGTTCATTCACTTTGAAACGTCTTCGGAAGCAACTAAAAAATGTCCTTTTTGTAATTCACGAGTTATCCAAGGAAAGCCTCCAACAGACTATGATTTTCCAATTGAAGTGATAAATACGACAAATCACGGGATAAAAGAAGTCTTTGGTAAAATCAAGAGTCTCATGGAACTCCACGTGTTGAATGACTTGACGTTTTTAAGTCAAGATGAAAAGACTTATCTAGAAAGGAAGTAGCTTGATCGTAAAAAATTTTATAAAACAAGATTTGATGCAATCCACAGGAATTTCTCATGGATGATAAATCACCTGATTAGCCCGGTGGTGTAGAGAGCGCAAGATTCTTGTTCTCACGCATAGGCCAATCATGTGGGGCTTTGATACGAGGAGCAATTAGATTCCCTCGTGAAGATACCCCGCGACCACGGTTCGAATCCGTGCCGGGCTACCACTTTCTCCTTTTAAAGATGGAAAGGGTTTCCTTTTTTCAGGATTTCTTCCGGTATTTTCTTCTGCCATTTTTTCAAGAAATCCTGTTCTCGTGCTTGATCTCGGAGCCCATCCGGAAGCATTTGAGGGATTGTTTCATCAATGGGATACCATCGTTTACATTTTTCACAAAACATTAGTCCTTCTTCAATTTCTGTCCTGAGAAAAAACCATGTTAGAAAATACAAGTCTAGTTCTAATGAAGAAAACATGTCTTGATCCGGTTTCTCTGAACTCTTCTGCAAGGTATCTTTGAAAATCGGAAAGGAAGTTGTCTTGATGATTTGAATGATATCTTTACTCCTATCTGTTGCATCGTGGATGAAATTAACGGTTTCTTCTTTTTGATTTAATAATTCCAAGAATGATTTCAAGTCATGTTCTCCTCGGACGACTTCATCTGCAACCATCAGCTTGCCTTCTATAAGTTTTGTTTCAATGGCATCCATTTTTTGTCCTTTAACACGTTCTACTTTGAGAATATCCTTTAGTTCTGCACGATTTTTGGTTGAATGAAGTTCAATTACCTGTTTAAACAGATCTTCTTTGGTTTCCCACTTGAATATTCTTAAAACCAATGGATAATGCTTGCAAATTGGGCACGCCAAAATATCTAATAAACCCGGTTTCATCGATTTGTCTTCCCTTTTAGTGATTTGATGATTTTGAACATGACATCTCGCGGATCTTCGAGTAATCGCATCAAGTTGTCATCAGGTAGTCTGTACTTGCGGGGGTTATTTAACATGTCGAGTGATAATTTAATGACTTCAAGGAGATTTTCTTGGTGGAAATATGGGAAGCCTTTTTCTCTCAAGTACTGTTTCACGGTATAATCTATGTGAAAGTAGGAGATTGAAGGGATTCCTAAGAGAGCAGCTTCTTGGCTCATTGTGCCACCTCCCGTAATGACTAAATCAACAAACGACATGAGGTTCGGTCCGTTGATTGCCTTCTTCGGCATGATGATCTTGTCTTTAAACGTTGTTTCGATGATTCGTCGCTGTTTTTCATATCTTGGGAAAAAGACAATTTGTACTTCTGGCTTATTTTCCAATAAAGCATAAATCAAAAAACCGCTTCTCGATTTCTCATCTTTTACGTTCTCTTTTTCTAATAAGTATGCAGCTTCTGATTCCTCTGGACGAATTACGACAATCGGACGATTCTCATCAAGCCCTAATTCTCTCAAGATTGACTTATCACGTTTTATTTTGGGAACCCATAAAGCCTCAAAAATGCCATCGAATTGAAAAATTTGCTCATGTTTAGCCCCTAAACTTAACAATGAGTCCTGTGGGATGCACTTAGGAATGATATAATATGTTGAGAGTGGATATACCAATCTGCTAACTGCCGTGGCGTGCGGCGTATCATTGAAGCAAATAAATGGAATCCCCAAGCCAAAGGCAACCCGCGCCGCTTCAGGAGACATCAATGCTGCTGCACATAAAAGCCGTTTGTTTAATCCCGTGATGAAATTAGTTAATTTCTTAATGCGATTCGTGCTTTCCAATAGCTTATTCTTTAATGAATCTCCACCGTGTTTTCCAAACGTGAAATGTTTGAAATCAAAGAAATCGAGGATTTGTTCGGTTCGTTCATATTCTCGGGTTGTGATGATGACCTCTTCACCCTTTTCTCTTAAAAATTTTCCTAAAGTGCCAAAAAGCCAAGCGTGTTTTGGTGTTAAGGCATCGAACCAAATAGTCGCCATGAGAGATCTCCATCATTCATCCGGTTCTTCTTCCTTTTGATTTTCTTCATTGTTATTTTTTAATGTTCTCCAGAAAAACATGCGAATCAATACGTGCCAGAAGTACAACCAGACTATAACCAGCGTGACCGGTATGAACATTTTTACAAAATCTGTAATTAAATCCCAAACAAATCCTGCTTGTCCGGGGGGATTTTGTAATGGGGCAACATAGAGGAAGAGAAAACCGATGATTGCTAGTGCGGCTAACCAAATAATCGTCATTATACACATCAAGACGATAAGAGACTTTTTATTGACCATGAAATCACCAAATATTCGTTAAATAAAACATTGGATTACAAAGAACACCCGTGATTATTGCTAAAACTGCACTAAAAATTGTTAAATAAATAAAAGACTTGACGATTTCTGGTTCTTTTAGCGGTCCTTCAGCGAGGACGATTCTCGTGAGCGTTAATGGTGCTTTTGGTTCTGAACTGGCTTTAATATACCCTCCTTTTATTGGGTATGCTGGACGTTCTTTTATTCGCTTGCCCTCAATTAACTTACCAATGCTTGCTAATAACTGAAACGCATTGATTATATATGGTAATAACACTATCAAAACGATGGCTTCTAATCCTCCTTCTATGGCTATAAGTGCCATTGCCGTCCCAACTGTAATGGAGCCGACATTTCCGCTAAAAACTCTAGCAGGATACTTGTTAAAGATATAAAATGCTATCATGCTTCCCAACATTACAGCAGATAGTAAGATTCCTATTGATGAACTCAAACCGAATAAAACGAATAAAATTCCACCGATTAACGTCACGCCAAAATTGATGGACATGGTTCCCGACATGGCACCATTGTATACATCTAACATGTTGACTCCATTTCCCAAAACTGGAAATACAAGTAAAATGAAGAGAAAATATAACCACGTGACATGGAACCTACCCACTAAAGGAAAAACCGGGAAAGGGTTAAATACTGGCAGAACGACATATCCTGGAAGATTCAATAAATTAATTCCTGGATATAATAGGTGGGATAAAAGGAGTTGACCAACAATTACAGGCACGGCTGGTAGAATTAAAATTAATGGTTTTGCAATTCCCAGATTGCGTGCGTCATCTAAATAACCAATTCCACCGCCAATGAGAACTGCAAGAAGAAAAATTAACAATTGCCATTTAATGATCATGAGCTGCAAGTTCAAAGGGGGAATGGCGATAAAAAGAATTGTCGAAGCAACTGATATTGAAATGAGAATACTAAGCCCTCCACGCTCTGGAATCTCGGGTCTTTCTTCTTTATGTACATCGATTCCCACGATTTTTCTTTTCTTCATCCATTCCGATATGATGGGAATGAGATAATAGCATAAAACTAAGCTAATGGCAAACCCCACGCCTGCAAAAATACAGGCAATGATGAAGTTGAAAAAATCAACGGATAACAAAGGTATGAAATTTGTGAGCATCATCAATGACCACCTCGTAACGATAATCAAACCGATTCGAGTTATTAAAACGATTTGGATCTTTCATCTTTAAATCTAAATAATATTTGTATATATTCCAAAAAACCAGATTAATTGCTTTTGATTAATAATTCATGTCGCTTACCATTAACGAGTCAAAAAGAGCGGTGGGCAGACGATTTCTGACAGGTAGAAAATGATAAGGCTTTTTCGATTGTCCGTCATGGCGTTTTTTGGAACATTGCGGTCTTCGGGCGGTGGAAAGATCAAAAAGAGAACGATGGGAAATGCGTACTAGACGGAAAACGATAACATCGAGAATGGATGGCTCATGGCTCTGAAACTTTGATAAGTCGTAACATTTGCAAGATGCCCATGATCAATTCGACAATCATCACTGCGGCCGTGCCCAAGACATGAGACCAGAGAAGACTGGGATCTTTTCTTCCATCTTTAAAATAAAGAATGATCCAGAGACCAAGGAAAAACATGGCGATTATGAAGGAGAATAAGAAGAACGTAATTGGAACTTGACGGAACATGTAATAGAAATAGAAAGTCAATATCTTTTACTCCTTTACTGCGCATATTTCAATGTTTAAAGAATCTTCCTTTTCTCTTTTTTATATATTTTTTTCTCTATATAGAGAATTTTAAATTTCCCATGAACGACAAAAACATATAAATTAATTGCTTTTCCATCATTCTTGTAGACCACAAGAGAGATAAAGGTCTGGAAGAATTATAGGTGGATTAGTAATAACCTAGCAGCTTAAACTTTTGATCTTGAAGGATTATTAAATAATTTTTTAAATACAAAAAAATCATAGATGAAAATCAAATGACTGAATTAGAAGAATTAGAGGCATATTTTGGTCTCCCCAAACAAGTGATATTTTGTAAAAAGTGTGTAATATCAAATCAACGACCTAATTCTACCTTGGAGTTTCAACACAATATTAATTCAAAGAAGGAAACTATTCATTTTGATGAAGAAGGTGTCTGTGATGCTTGCCGACTTGCAGAAAGAAAAAATAAAGAAATTAACTGGAATAAAAGGGAAGAGGAGCTCAAGGCACTTTGTGATAAATTTAGGAGGGATGATGGGTATTACGATTGCATTGTTCCAGGAAGTGGTGGAAAAGATAGCACTTTAGCATCTTGGGTTCTAAAATATAAGTATAACATGCACCCTTTAACAGTAACATGGGCTCCTCATATATATACCGAAGTTGGTTGGGGTAATTTTCAAAAATGGATTCATGCCGGTTTTGATAATATCTTATTTCATCCAAATGGTAAAGTTCATCGGCTATTGACGCGGTTAGCATTTGATAATCTATTGCATCCCTTTCAACCTTTTATTTTAGGTCAGAAAAATATCGGTGCAAAATTTGCAGCACTATATGATATTCCTTTAGTTTTTTATGGCGAAAATGAAGCTGAATATGGAAATCCCATGCAAGATGCATTAACACCGTTAAGAAACATGAAATTCGCTGCTGGAGATAATTACATGAACATGTTTTTGGGTGGTGTAAAGGTTAAAGATCTAATAGAAAAACATGGGTTGCACATGAATGATTTACAACCATATTTACCAATGGATCCTGATTTATATGTCAAGAAAAAAATTCAAGTTCATTATTTAGGTTATTATATCAAATGGGATCCACAAGAAGCGTATTATTTTGCTTCAGAACACTCCGGTTTTAAAGCAAATTGTGAGAGAACTGAAGGAACATATTCCAAATATAATAGCATTGATGATAAGACCGATCCTTATCATTACTTCACAACTTATATTAAGTTTGGTATAGGTCGAGCAACTTATGACGCCTCTCAAGAAATTAGGAATGACAAAATAACTCGAGAAGAAGGCGTGGCTTTAGTCAAAAAATATGATCACGAATTTCCGAAAAAATATTTCAAAGAATTCTTAAGATACATGAATAACATGACTGAAGAGCATTTTTGGAAAAAGGTTGATGAATTTCGTTCACCTCATTTATGGAAAAAAGAAAATGGTCAATGGAAATTGCGCCATACTGTATACGACTAAGTATTTTACAGCTGCCCAAAATTATCTAAAATCTGTAATCCAATTTCTCCACTTTTTTCTGGATGAAATTGAGTTCCATAGACGTTATTTTTTCTAAAAGATGAGCAAAATTTTTGATTTCCATAAATTGTTTCTGCTTGAATTAGCTCTTTCTCTTCGATTATGGGATAGAATGAATGAACAAAATAAACATCTGAAAAATCAGGAATATTTTTCAAAATAGAACCATCCCACTCGTGAGTTTTGTTTAATTTTATTGAATTCCACCCAATCTGAGGAACTACATATCCTTTTATATTGACTAAAGAGGGATCTTTGAATCGTACTACGCTTCCTTTAATAATATCCAGTCCTTCATTAAAACCAAATTCTTCACTATCACTCATTAATAATTGCATGCCTAAACAAATGCCTATTATGGGTTTATTGTTGTTCACGTGTTCAATGATTGGATTGATTAATTTTCTTTTTTTCAATCCTTTCATGCCGTCATTAAATGCTCCTACACCTGGAATTACCAGCAACTCCGACTCTTCGATTTCTTCTGGTGTGTTTACAATATTTACTGGATTTCCAACCCGGATAAATCCATTAAATACACTTCTTATATTTCCAGCACCATAATCAACTATGCCAACTCTTTTTCTTTTAGCATTTTCTTTAGGTTTTACTCTGATTTTGGTTTGAGAAATTGTTCGAACATTAAAACTATTTTGTTTTAAAAATTCCTTTATTTCACCTATGGTTAATTTATTATAATGAAGAACTGAAGCCATTGAAATTCCATCACAGGTAATCTCATCAAGACATTCTTTAATGTGCATTAAATTGCCCGCTCCTCCTGAAACTACTATTGGAACACTGACTTCTTTTGTAATTGCTTTAAATAGATTAATATCATAACCTCTTTGTTCTCCCTCATGATCTACAGAAGTAATGAGTAGTTCGCCCGCTCCGAGTTCAACTAATTCTTTTGCCCATTCAACTGCATCCAATCCGGTTTTTTCTCGACCGCAATCAATATATGCTTCCCATTTATTTGGTCCGATTTCTTTCGCTTCAATCGATCCTACAATGCTTTGGGATCCAACCAATTTTGAAGCCTCTGTTATGAATTTAGGATTTCTTGTTGCCGCCGTATTAATAGCTACTTTATCCGCCCCTGCAAATAATAATTCTCTTATGTCTTCAATTTTTCTAACTCCTCCTCCAACCGTAATTGGAATAAATACCCCTACTGAACTGGTTTCTTCAACAACATCCACTAAATTATTTCTTTCATATAAACTTGCAACGATATCAATATACAAGAGGTCATCGGCTCCTTGTTCATAATACCTCCGTGCCAAATCTGATGGTTTACCAACTTTTCTCAACCCTTCAAAGTTTATTCCCTTAACTACATAAGGACCTTTGACATCTAAACGGGGTATGACTCTAATTCTATTCATTTTGATACCATGTTATTTGTATTTCTTCCTTCAATTAATTATTGATATTCATAAATCTAATTCCTCATTAATAATTAATGTTTGGGACTGTTAAAGTGAAGAAGTAGTATGGTCTCGAGGACATCTTTCGCAACTGAGAGTCCTTACATGGTTCTCTCTCTTCTAAGTAAAGAAACTTTGGAGCAGAGTTTAAATTTCTAGCATTACTTCGACAAAAGTCGAGAACTCCCCGACTTTTAACGATAGAGTTGAAAAATCTTATTATTTACTTTAGATCGGGAAAAAAACCTTATTCTCAAAAATTAAAAAAAATCGTAGAAATATAAAAGATTTAGAAATTAAGTAGGAATTTGCCTAAAAAATAAAAATCGCATTAGGAACTTGCATGATATTCATGTTTCAAAAATTAGAAAGAAAATAGAAGGTTATAAAAACGATTCCGGCAAAACTAAAAGAAATAATTAAAAAAAATGTTATCCTATATCATATAGCTCAAAATGGTTTAATTTATTATACTCGACTAAAGAAAAATATGAAAAAGAGATGGTTTAATTTAATTGATAAGAAAAAAGATGCTCAAAAATTAATGATAAATATTGGAGGGGGAGAATACGTTCGAAGACATTGGAAGGTTTTAGATTACATATCCGATCATTATAGCCATAGAAATATCTATATTGATTATAACTTTGATTTGACGAGCAACAAACCTTTACCCTTTTCTGATAATTCTGTTGCGTTATTTTTTACTTCTCACACTTTAGAACACATCCCCCAAGAATTTTGTCAATTTATTCTAAATGAAATTTATCGATGTCTTAAAAAAAGTGGAGGAATTAGGCTTACCATGCCCGATTTTGATCTTGCTTATGAAGCTTTTGGTAAAAAAAATGAATCATTTTTTACAAAACTAAGTGGAAAAGATATAGGTGAAAAGTTTCTTGATTTCTTTGCCTCATATTTTAAGGGTAAAATATCTTTAAAAGAATTGGAAGAGAAATATCATTCCATGGGAAAGGAAGAATTTGCAAATTATTTTACTCTAAAAATTCCCAGACATTCTCAAAAAAAGTCACCCGGAAATCATATAAATTGGTGGAATTCCGATAAATTGAAAAGAATGCTAAAAATTGCTGGATTCAAAACAATATATCGTTCAAAACCTCAAAAAAGCAAATTTTCTGAAATGAGAGGTGTTGGCGTAAACTCTGGATTTGATTCTAAAAACCCGGAACTCTCTCTTTTTGTTGAAGCTATTAAATAGAAATTCATTCTTTCATTATGCATTCTAGAATTCTTAAATCTATTTCTTCATCGATATCTATTGATCTTTCTCTAGGCATGACATAAATTCCAGTATTTTTATCAATAAGAACCTGATTTTTCATAAATGTTTTCAATTTCCAAATATAGATCGAGCCATTTATTGCGTAAACCTCTGGAGCATCTTGTCTCCTAAAAATTGGATTTTTTAAATCCTTGGAAATATATATTTCTCCTTTCTTATTTTTTTCGACCAAGTTAAAGTAAGGATTGTTTGGCGCTAAGGTGACGCTAAATACGTTATCATGATCATTTTCCACTAAAATTTGAATTGCTTTTTCAATGTCTTCTACTAGTCTATAAGGACTTGTGACTTGTAAATCAATAATTAAGTCCCAATCCTTTTTCCAATTTTGTCGTGCCCATTTTATAGCGTGTAAAATTACCGGATAAATGCTTATCTCGTCAGTTGCCAATTCAGGTGGTCTTTTAAAAGGAATGTCATATCCAAAATTCTTTAAAACTTGAGCAATTTCGTCATCATCTGTCGATACAACGATATCATCAATTAAATCGCATTTTTGCGCTATTTCTAACGTGTGTATGATCAATGGTTTGCCTTTTAACTTTTGAATGTTTTTTCGGGGAAATCCTTTTGATTTTCCCCTTGCACAAATGATACAAATGATTTTCAAATCTTTATACATCTTTTTTCATTCCTTTGATTCTATTCGTCTCAGATTTTCAGTTCTATTTTTCAATTTATTTTACATGCTTTTCAATGCTCTGTCAATTTCACTGGCAAATAATATTTCTAACCAGCATAATTTAAGATTTAGAATTAATTTTAAGTTTTCACAAATGATATATATCTCAATTGTTTAGTAATTTTAAGAAAATAAAAGATGGTGGACAAATATTGAGGTGCAAAATCCGACTGGGAACCTTTGAAATTAGCCAAGATTCTCCATGCTTTGTTATAGCGGAAATTGGTCATAATCATCAAGGTAAAATGGACATTGCTAAAAAATTAATTGATGAAGCGGCTAATAATGGTGCAAATGCTGTTAAACTCCAAAAAAGGGATAATAAAGCCTTGTATACAAAAAAAATGTATAATAAACCATATGACCACGAAAACAGTTTTGGTCTTACTTATGGGGAGCATCGAGAGGCGTTGGAGTTTGGAAAAGAAGAATATAAGGAATTGAAAGCATATACTGAAGATAAAGGTCTTGTTTTCTTTGCCACGGCATTTGATTTTGAGAGTGTAGATTTCCTTGAAAGTATTAAAATTCCCGCTTATAAAATTGCTTCGGGCGATATAACAAATCATCCATTAATTGAATACATTGCAAGCAAGAAGAAACCTGTTTTTATTTCAACTGGTGCTTGTACAATGAAGGACGTTCGAGAAGCCCATGAAATTATACGAAAATATACTGATAAAATTTGTATAATGCAATGCACAGCAGATTATCCTTCCGAACCCAAAGATATGCATTTAAATGTCATTAAAACATACTTGAAAGAATTTCCTGATGCAATAATTGGACTCTCCAGTCACGATAACGGGATTGTCATGCCCATTGTGGCCTATGTCCTTGGTGCTCGTGTGATTGAAAAACATTTCACTTTAAGTCGTGCAATGAAAGGTACGGATCATAAATTCTCCCTTGAGCCTCAAGGAATGAGAAAAATGACTCGAGATTTAAGTCGAGTTCGAGTGGCTTTCGGAGAATTTGAAAAAAAGATGTACCCATTCGAGTTAAATGCGAAAAAAAAGATGGGCAAAAGCATGGTTCTTACTCGAGCAATAAAAAAAGGGGAAGTATTAACTAAAGAGATGATAGTATTCAAAAGTCCTGGCGATGGGATGCCACCATCAAAACTTAGTCAAGTATTGGGAAAGAAAGCGATTCGTGATCTTCCAGAAGAAACAATCTTAACTTTGGATCTTCTTGAATAAGAAAATGATTGAAGAACCAAATAGATTTTCATGCGATTTTTAATCTAATGGAGAAGGATAAGAAATGAGTATAGAATTTTCAAAAATAATGTTTGTTGTTTTTGATTTCGATGGGGTTTTTACTGATAATAAAGTGATTATTGATGAGGATGGTCGGGAAGCAGTCGTTTGCAATAGATCTGATGGCATAGGGCTCTCTCGGCTACGAGAGGTTGGGGTGGATACTTTAATTCTGTCGACAGAAGTAAATAATGTCGTAAAAAAAAGAGCTGAAAAATTGAAAATTGACTGTATTCATGGGTGCAAAGATAAGCTGGAACAATTAAAGACAGCAATTAAAGAGAAAAAAATCTCTTCTGAACAAGTTGCATTTGTTGGGAATGACATAAATGATGCAGAATGTTTGAAACACGTTGGATTGCCTATTGTTGTTGCAGACGCTCATAAAGAAGTATTACCTCTAGGAAAATATCGAACTGAGTTGAATGGAGGTCAGGGTGCAGTAAGGGAGATTTGCGATCTTATTTATAATGCAAAAAAAAGAGGGGAGCAACATGATTAAGTTATTTGATCTCACTGGTAAAATTGCAATTGTAACTGGTGGGTTGGGGCAACTTGGAACTCAATATACAAAAATTTTATTAGAAGCAGGAGCCAAAGTTGCTGTTTTTGATATAAAAATCGATAAACTCAATTCCTTCTATTTATCAAATAAAGACAACCCAAATTTAGAGATAATTAAGGTTGATATCACGAAAAAAAAGTCCATTAAAGATGGTACGAAAAACGTCATTGAAAAATTTGGCGTGCCAAGCATTTTAATAAATAATGCTGCACTCGATACGCCTCCTGGAAATCCTGCTGCCGAAAATGGTCCGTTTGAAGAGTATCCTGAATCGTTTCTTGATAAAACTTATGCTGTAAACCTTAAAGGGATGATCTTCTGTTGTCAAGTCATTGGTAAGATCATGGCGGAAAACCAACATGGTAGCATAATAAACATTTCTTCGATATACGGTTATATTTCACCCGATCAAAGAATTTATGAATATCTCGAAAAAGATGGAAATAAATTTTTTAAACCTATTAGTTATTCGGTAACAAAGGCTGCGGTTCTTAACCTAACTCGTTATCTTGCTACATATTGGGCGGGAAAAAAAGTCCGAGTGAACTCCCTTACACTTGGAGGCGTATTTAATAATCAAGATGAAGAATTCTTGAAAGGTTACTGCCAGAGAGTTCCTCTTGGAAGAATGGCAAACGAAGACGAATATAATGGAGCGATATTATTTTTAGCATCTGATGCATCATCATACATGACTGGATCAAATTTAATCATTGATGGTGGATTTACTGCATGGTAATTACAGAAATGAATATAAGAGTTAAATAGTAATTTTTATTTTATTATTCGGCATAAAAAGATGGAGTTATTTTATTATTCGGCATAAAAAGATGGAGTACGTCAAGATGCAAAAATACATGAATTTAGTAAATGGAAAATATGTTGAACCATTGACCGGGAAATACTTCGAGGATCTAAACCCTGCAGATAATACTGATATTATTGGAATATTTCCTCGATCAGGATCTGACGATATTAAGAATGCTGTACGTTCCGCAAAAGAAGCATTTCCTGCTTGGCGAGATCTTCCACCGCCAAAAAGAGGAGACTTAATCTACAAGTTGGGAGAGCTTCTTCTAAAAAACCAAGAAAAATTAGCCAAAATTATTGTTCGGGAAATGGGAAAAACCTTACCTGAAAGCATGGGTGACATACAATCTAGCGCGGATGTTGCTTATTTTGCAGCTGGTGAAGGTCGAAGAATGTATGGTCAGACGACCTATTCTGCTCAGTTCAGAAAATGGGCCATTACAAAACGCGTTCCTGTTGGGGTCTGTGGTCTCATAACAGCTTGGAATGCACCCATGGCGATTATCACGTGGAAATTATTACCAGCAGTCATTTGTGGTAATACCGTGGTTCTAAAGCCTTCTGAAGATACTCCTTTAACTGCACACATGTTTGGTGAATTAATTAAGGAAGCCGGCTTTCCAGACGGTGTTATTAATATCATATATGGCATGGGTCCAGAAACAGGAGAAGCATTAGTAAAAGAGAAGGATGTTGACCTAATCTCCTTTACTGGATCAACCAAAGTCGGGAGAAAGATTTCTGAAGAATGTGGAAGACAAATGAAAAAATGTTCATTGGAGTTAGGGGGAAAAAATGGTTTAGTAGTGATGGATGATGCAGATTTGAATGCCGCTGCAGATGCTGTGGCTCGCGGTGCGTTTTCTACAGCTGGGCAACGATGTGCATCCACAAGTCGCGCATTTATTCATGAAGAAATTTATGATGATTTTCTTAAACTATTAATAGAAGAAACTAAAAAGATGAAGGTGGGTGTTGGAACCGATCCCAACACAAAAGTATGTCCAATTATTAATAAGAAACAATTTACAGACATAATGGGCTATATAAAAGGTGCCAAAAAAGACGGTGCAACTCTTCTATATGGTGGAAATGCACTTACCGAAGGAGAGTTCTCAAAAGGATATTTCATTGAGCCTACTATATTCGAAAATGTTGATCTTTATTCTAAACTTGCTCAAGAAGAAATATTTGGCCCTGTATTAGCGGTATTTAAGATTAATTCATTGGCAGAGGCAATTGAAAAAGTTAATTCCGTTAAATATGGATTGACCGCTTCAATTTTCACGTCAAATATGAGAAATGGATTAATTGCCATGGAAAAATTTGAAGTTGGGTGCTGTTACGTAAACGCCCCTACATTTGGATCCGAACCCCACATGCCATTTGGAGGCGTAAAAGATTCTGGCAATGGACAAAGAGAACCCGGTACACAATCACTTGACGTATTTTCAGAATGGAAAACCATTTATTTGAATTACAGTTAACGACAATGAAAATTATTTTTAGGAAAGGAGAAAATGGATAAGAATATTGATGTATTTATGGTACCATATCAAGAAATATCTCGAGTAATTAATACAAAAATGGATCGTTTTGATAAACTTGTCATGATAAGTGAAATGTGTCGTCTCAACACATTTTCCTCCGTTAAAATTGCCGGTTCGGGGCATCTAGGATCAAGTTTTAGTTCTCTGGATTTGATGGTTTATTTATATTTTGACTACATGAATGTTCTCGAAAAAGGATTAGACAGTCCAGATAGAGATATTTTTTTCTCCTCAAAAGGTCATGACTGTCCTGGATTTTATTCAGTTCTTTTTGCTGCAAATATATTGCCTCTTGAAAAAATACTAAAACTCCGCAAGCTCGGAGGGCTTGATGGACATCCTGACGTTAAAATTGATGGCGTGGAATCAAATTCAGGATCGTTGGGCATGGGTATATCAAAGGCTAAAGGAATGGCAAAGGCGAAGAGTCTTGGTTCTCATGATGGTGAAATTTTTGTCATCACGGGTGATGGGGAGCTTCAAGAAGGACAGATATGGGAATCATTGCAAACAACTACACATCAAAAAATAACCAATGTTACGATGATTGTCGATCATAATAAGATTCAGACTGATAAAAAGGTGGAAGAAATTATAGATCTTGGGTCTTTAGAGAAAAAGTTCAGTATTTTTGGGTGGCATGTTGAACGATGCAATGGGCATGATTTTAGGAGCATTGATTTAGTTTTCAAGAAACTAAAAAACGTAAGGGACAAACCGAAGGTAATAATCGCTGATACAATTAAAGGTAAAGGTATAAGTTTTATGGAGGGTCCTGAAGCCCTTAAATCTGGGCAAGGATTATATAGATGGCATTCTGGAGCACCCAATGACGATTTTTTCGAGCTTGGACAGAAAGAATTAATTGAAAAAATCCAAAAATGTGCCGAAAAATTTAATCTTGGCAAGATTAAATGTCAATTAATTAAAAGTCTCCCGAGGAAAAGAACTCGTCTTAAGGATACTGCTGAAAAAGTGGTTAAGACGTTTGGTGAGATCCTTGTAGATATTGGGAAAAGACGAAAAGATATTGTCGTGTTAGATGCTGACCTTTCAGAGGATTGTGGTCTCAGATTGTTTGAAAATACCTATCCTGAGAGATTTATTGAGAATGGTATAGCAGAACAAGACATGGTATCCATGGCTGGCGGCTTAGCACTTCAAGGATATCTTCCGATAGTAAACTCTTTTGCAAGTTTTTTATCTTCGCGTTCTAATGAACAAATATATACCAATGCTACGGAAAATACAAAAATAATCTACATGTGCCACTACGCGGGTTTGATACCTGCAGGACCTGGAAAATCTCATCAAAGCCTTCGAGATATATCGCTCTTTGGTGCCTTACCTAACTGCATTATTCTCGAACCGTGTAACGCAATAGAAACTGCCAATGTACTTGAATGGGCTGTTGAGAAAGCCACTCAGACTTGCATGATTAGATTGGTTATCTCACCATCGCCACGGAAAATATTGCTTCCAGATGATTATATCTTTGAAATGGGAAAAGGTTGTGTCCTTAAAGATGGAAATAATGCAATAATTTTTGCGTATGGACCGGTAATGTTGAACGAGGCTCTTACTGCTGCCGAAATACTAGAAAAAAATGGTTTTAGCTTAAAAGTTATTAACATGCCTTGGTTAAATCGTGTGGACTCCGATTGGTTATTGAAAACAGTCAAAGATTTTAAAAGTATTTTTGTTTTAGATGATCATTCCACATATGGGGGGCTTGGGGATACTATTTTAAATGCAATAAATTCTTCAGACCTGTTGAGAGGGAAAAAAGTCAATAAAATAGGTATTAGGGAATATCCTGCATTCGGAACTCCAATAGAAGTCTTCAAATATCATCGTGTTGATGGAAAGAGCCTATCAAAACGAATATTAGAGGGAACAAAAAATGAATAAAGACATGAAAATCCTTTGTTTAATATTAGCACGGGGTGGATCGAAACGCATTCCCGGAAAAAATATAAAAATTCTTGCAGGAAAACCGTTAATAGCATACACTATTGAGTGTGCAAAGCGTTCAAAATATATAAATAGAATAATTGTATCAACTGATGATGAAAAAATTGCCGAAATTGCACGAGCTTATGGAGCTGAGGCTCCATTTTTACGACCAGCTGAAATATCAAAAGACCATTCAACCGAATTAGAAGCATTTAAACATGCTTTGTCTTGGTTGAAAAATAATGACGATTATGAACCTGATTTAATTGTGAAATTATTTTCGACTTCTCCATTCCGAAAAACAGAATCTGTAGACAAGGCGATTGAATTGTTACTATCAAATCCTGAAGCGGATTCTGTCAGATCAGTCACCTTGTGTTCGGAACATCCATACAAAATGTGGACTATCGAAAAAAACTTACTAAAATCTTTAATCCCTTTGGAACAGAAGCCTAAAGATGCCCATACACTCAGTTATCAGATACTTCCAACGGTTTACATCCAAAATGCCGCAATTGACGTTATTAAACCAAAGAATATTTGGGAAAAGGATTCCATAACAGGAGATGTTATATTACCATTCGAAATGGATGAATACGAATCTGTTGATATCAATAACCCAATTGATTTCTTCCTTGCAGAATCCATGATTGAGTTAAATTTTGCAAGAGACCCTAATGAACCCATAATACCTGAAGATTTGGAATTTTATGCAAAATATCTCGACCTAAATGTAAATCAATGTATTGTTTGTGAGAGTAATCAAACCTCTGTGTGGGCTACATATGGGTCGTTCACTGCTGTTAAATGTAATAAATGTAACATGATTTGGATTAATCCAATGGTCAATAAGGAAGGTACTGCAAAATATTACCAAGATTATATTGGAATGAGATTTGAGGACGTAGAAAGAACTGAACAAAGAAAAAAACAATATATTATAGACCGAGACTACATCATGGAATATATAACATCTGGAAAAGTATTGGATGTAGGATGTTCTGGTGGATTTTTCCTTCAGGAGCTTGGTGAAGCTTTTGACAGATATGGAATAGAAATCGATAAAAATGCCGTAGAATATGCACGAAAGAATTACTCATTTGGACAAAATGTCATTAACATTGATTTAATGGAAGCTCCATTTTCGAATGAGACTTTTGATCTTATTATCATGAGAGGTACGATAGAACATCTCCATGCTCCTAACGTTGCCGTGAAAAAAGTAGCACAACTCCTAAAGAAGGGTGGTTTCTTTTATATTGCTGCGACACCTAACGTTGCTAGTTTTTCCGCAGAGTTTTATCGTGAACGATGGAATCAATTCCATCCGATTCGTCATCTTTATTATTTCAGTGTTGCTACACTACAAAAATTATGTAAAAAGCACGATCTAAAACTGTTATCTTATCGACTTCCTTACATGGAAACACCTTATGCATCTGTTGAAAACAACATAATTCGAGTATATTCTGATATAAAATTGAAAAAAATGGGAATGGCTGAAAAAATACCGCGTAGCCCCCCATTTTGGGAAAACATGTTGAATATTGTCTTCATTAAAGAATAGGTGGACAAATGAGAAAATTAATTATCATATCAAATGATGAATTCATCCGGAATTTTATTCGCTCTGATGCATTATCCGAGATTGAGTCAGAAGATACTTATTACGTGGCTTCAAGTACAATGAAATATCTCATTGAACTTAAAAACAAAAATTACTTAGCTTCAATTAATATCGGCAAGTGGACAAGAGAAGCATTTTTAAACATCATTTTTCCTTTAATAACATTTACTTATAAATCAAAATCGTCCTCTTTTGAGTTTAGAGCGGAACGGATTCTTTCTTCATACGGACGAAACCGAATTTATAACGCGACATTATCAATTTTTCAATCTATTCTTAATCGGGTATTCCGAAGGAAAAAAAATAGAACAGCAATACGTCCAACTATTTATCATCTGATTGCATATATTGCATCCCAAATGTTTGGAGAAGTAGCAATATTCATGATCCTTGCTATATTTGGGCACAATAAACGTTTGAACGAATTAATTAAAGATTTAAAGCCAGATATCGTGATTATTCCTTCTTCAGCCGCAGACATTCTCGGAACCATTGCAACAAGAATCTGTAAAAAACAACACGTCCCTGTTTTGCATTTAATTAGCGGGTGGGATAATTTATCAAGTAAAATAGTGTATCCATTTAAACCCGATTATCTTTGTGTCTGGGGACCGCAAAGTAAAGAATTTGCCAGGGATATTCACGGAATCCCACCTAATCGCGTTTTTGAAATTGGTGTTCCAACATTCGATAGTTACTTTCATTTAAAAAGGAATGATTCGAAATTAAACTCGCTGAAATCCCCATATGATTTTGAATATGCTTTATTTGCTGGGTGTGCTGTTCCATTCGACGAAATATCCGCTCTTCAGATGCTTGAAGAGTCCATAGAGAGAGCAAACTTAGAAAAATTCAAAATTGTCTATAGACCACACCCTTGGAGACAAACAAGAGCTTGCCCCGATACCTTTGAACCACAAAAATTTAAACATGTAGTTCTTGATGAACAAATGAAAGAAAATTATTATAAATCGAAATTAGTCGATTCGAACATGTATGTTACTAGGACATTTCTGCCTTCTTTAGATTATTATCCCAGATTACTTCACAATGCACGATTTGTAATTTGTCCTCTCTCCACAATGACGTTGGAATCATTGATTTTTGAGCGATCCGTTTTATGTATTGTCTATAATGATGGTATTCATATCACCAGCCCACATAATCTTTTAAGATATGATCATTTCGATGGTTTAGAAGATTTAGAAGGGGTGTATTTCTGCAAGAATAAGGCAGATTTTGGTAATTTGTTTTTATCGATCTATGAAGCAACACGAAATCAAAAAAAATCCAAGATATTAGAACAAATAAAATATTATATCTATTACGATGATGAAAGCTACGCTAAACGACTCAAGAAAGTATTAGATAATTTATCTTTGAGATCTTACTAATCAAATAATAGCTTGAACTATTACCATGGTCATCCAAGGAAAAAAGATTTTGTTTATCTAATCCTGTTTTAATTTCTTGAAAATACTGCTTCTGCCGCCTTTCTAGCCGTTCCTTTTTCAGCATTGCCCCCTAATTCGATGAGTGCTCGTTCAACGGTTTCAAGTGTTTTAATGATGTCTTCTTTTGAAATCATGTTCATGTGTGCAATGCGGAAGATCTTCCCTTTAACTTTTCCTTGTCCGCCTGCTAGAATCACTCCAAGATCCTTGATTTTCTTGAGTAGCTTGTCCACGGGAATGCCTGTTGGTGCCTTTATCGCCGTAACCGTATTTGATAAATGGTCTTTCTCTGCAAATAATTCTAATCCCAAAGCCCGAATACCTGCTCTGGTTGCTTCCCCCATGAGGGCGTGTCGCTTGAAGCGATTTTCAAATCCTTCTTCGACCATCATTGTAAGAGATTCGTGCAAAGCGTAAAAAAGCGAGACTGAAGGCGTATAAGGTATCTTTTCCTTTTCATACCTCTTTAAATTTAAATAATAAGCGGGAATGTGTTCACGTTGTTGAATTATTTTCCATGCGCGTGGCCCTACCCAAATCATTCCCAGACCGGGAGGGATTCCGATGCATTTTTGGCTTCCCGTTGCTAAAACGTCAAAATTCCATTCATCAGGATATACGTAGTCACCACCGACAGAAGTAACTCCGTCCACGATAAGAATTTTATCATTTTTTCTACAGAATATTCCTAGCTCTCTCAAATCATTCAATATTCCAACTGATGTCTCATTGTGAACGACTGTTATGAACTTAATATCTGGCTGTTCTTTAAATACCTGCTCAACCTGTTCAATTCTGAGAGCAGTTCCCCACTCAACTTCTAGTGTCACGGATTTTGCTCCTAATGCTTCTGTAATTTCTTTCCATCGCTCTGAGAATTTTCCTTGGACCACATTTAGTACTTTTTCGCCAGGTCGCACGCAATTAACGATGGCTGCTTCCATTGCACACGTGCTAGAACCCGTAAAGATTCGGACGAATTTATCCGTCTTTAGTAATTTTTGGAACATTTCTATGCATTCATCTAAAAGTGCGTAAAATTCTGGAGTGCGGTGTCCGATGATCGGCGTGCTTAATGCTTTAATCACGCGTTCGTGCAAGGGAACTGGACCCGGTACCATTAATAACTTCGAAGTATCTACACGCATTGATGTCGCCTTTCTTTATTCAACTCTTACATCATGATATCTAAAAACAATTCAAAGAAGCATTATTAATTTTATCAACGAGTAAAAAGTATCAGAAGAAAATTTATTTATCATGTTTCCAAAATCTCACGATGAATATTTGACGAATATTTAAAATATAAATTAAATATTTGAAGCTGTTTTTCAATGGAACCTGAAAAACGTCCAATTGTCACGCTCCTAACCGATTTTGGATGGCGAGATCCGTATATTTCTTCAATGAAAGGCGTGATCTTGACAATATCACGTGATGCTCAAATTGTTGATATTTCTCATTCTGGTCCTAAGTTCAACATTCGGTTTGGAGCGTATTTAATAGCTTTTTCCGCGCCTTTTTTTCCGCCTGGAACCGTACATGCTGTTGTTGTTGATCCCGGTGTTGGATCTGACCGTCTTCCCATTGCGATTGAAACGATTTCCGGGCATTTTTTTGTAGGTCCCGATAATGGCATTTTTTCGCTTGTAATCGAAAAATGCGGTGGAATAAAAAAAGTCGTGGAAATAAAAAACAAGAAATATCTTTTAGAAGAGCGTTCCGACACGTTTCATGGACGGGATGTTTTTGCACCCGTTGCTGCACATCTTGCAAGTGGTGTTCCAATCGATGAAATTGGACCCGCGCTCAATGAAATAATCAAGTTAGAAATACAGGCACCTGTCATCAAGAACAAGACGATTGAAGGGGCGATTCTCTTCACCGACTCGTTTGGTAACGCCATTACTAACATCCCCAAGGAATTAATTAATAAGCTACGGATCAGAAAAGGTTCATATATTGAATTCGAATTAGGCGCAATGACGCGTGAAGTTAAATTTTGCAAGAGTTATTCCGAGGTTAAAAAACACGATTTCCTAATGGTCATGGGGAGTCGCGGGCTTCTTGAAATCTCGATGAACCAAGGAAATGCTGCCGAGTCCCTGAACCTCGATTTGCAGGGGCGTAAAATCATCATTCGCAAGATGAAACCAAAGAAAACTCATAAGACCAAGAAAAAGAATCGTGAATGATCACTGTTTCAATACTGTAGAACCAATCTCTTTCATTCTATTTATGCCATCAATGCGTTCTATTTCTTTCACGATCGCTGGTGGCACGTGCTTCTCCCATTCATCATTCCCCTTTAAAATGGCACTCCGAATTTTCGTTCCCTCGTTTACTTCACGTTCTATGAAGTCAAAATTTTGAACATGATATCCCTTTTCTCGTAATAATCGGGCGACTAAAGGATTATTCGAATAAAAAACATCAATATCTGGTAAAAAACTCACGACATGCGATACCCAAATACGGTTATCATTAGCATCAGCAATGGGAATGATCATGTATCTATTTGCATCTATGTTTTCCTCTTGAAATGCACGTCGAATCATCTGAATGCGCTCCCCTGCTGTGAATGGGTTATCGAAAGAATGGCTGTATTGGGAGCTTCCGATCATTATGATGATTTCATCAACGTCTTTCAAGATTTTCTTTATTGCTTCCAAATGTCCATTATGTAATGGTTGAAATCGTCCAATGAACACGCCACGCTTCATTGTAGTCCGTCCATAATTTTTTTTCGTATGATTTGAGGATCGACTAAGTATTCTGAGAGATCTATCGTTCCATTCTTCTTAATTCTTATGCCTTCCTTTTTGAGCAAGTCAATTTTAATGGACCGATTTTTCATTTTATCTCCCATGAAACCGCCAACAGAGCCGTCCGACCGCACGACTCGATGACAGGGCACGGGCTTTGAACTGTTCGATAGAAACGAAAATGGGTTTTTTGCCATTGCATTGCCTACCGCTCTGGCACAGTTTTTGCCGAGAATTTCGGCGATCAATCCATATGTCGCAACTCTTCCACTCGGTATCTTTCTTACGATTTCGAAAACTTGTCTTTCAAAGTCAGTTATCTGATTCCTTTTTTTCATGAACATCAAGATCCGTTTACGTGGATTCTACAGAGATGTCCTTCCTTCCTTACCTGAATTTTTCTTTTTAGCAAGATTTCTACGAGCCAAATATTTGTTCGTGCATGTTTGGTCAATTCTGAAACCAAAAATGTTGACGGTCTTTCTGCAAGAGCGATGTAAGGAATTAATTGGTCTGAGCAAAAATGGTCACACGTTGCTCCCGATTTGTAATCATTAATTAGACTTAAGGCACATTTTCTTCCAACATCTTCTGCCCGGACTCTTTTTTCACCAATTCTATCTGCTCCCAAGATCACGCCCGTATCAGTTTTCAAGCAAAGGCAGATGCCGCTTCCAGGATTTCGTGCCTCAACACTTTTCAGAATGACATTGGGTTTGATCTTCAATTTTTCTCGCAAGACGTTCCCTGCTGCGCGTGCTTGACGTTCTGCAACATTTCTTTTTTCCAATGATCTTGTTGCTATCGAAATACAGTCTATGCTTTCTATTTTTCCCTGTCTTTCAAGATCTAGCCCTTCTAAACGCGTTGGTGGAAGTATCTTGCTAAAGACGACTGCCCCTCCTTTTGGATAAAATCCATGCTTTTTAATTTCTGTCTGTATGGAGTAACCCATTTGGTGCAATAACCTGAAAGTCACGTTTTCCAAGTATGTCAATGTCGGTGCCCAGAGTCCAAATGTCGCACCCCCATCAAACGTAAACGATATTGGCTCTTTGATCCTGATGCAGGCGAGTGTTAAAAGTTGCAATAGCAATCCAATGCTTCCGGCAGTTTCCACCTTGATTTCATGCGTTCCTCCTTTTATAGCACCTGGTTGAAATGAAATCTCTTCTGAGCCCATGTACCCATTAATTAATTTTCCATTGCAAATTCTCGCGAGTGCTTCCAATCCTCTAAGATGCTGGGTTTTTAAACCGGGTTTTGGTCGATTTTTACGAATATTTATAACGCGTACTGGTTGGAGGAGGAGTACACTTATTGCTGTCGTTAGACGTAAAATGGCACCGCCTCCTTCGCCCTTAGATCCATCTATTTCAATGATCTGTTTTTCCAAATTAAAACCTCAAAAAAGTGATTTAGCAAGTTGTTTTGTTTTAAAACTCGCTTGAACTGGTCCTACAAGAAGTAATCTTTATCAATTTCCCATTAGAATTCTTGCATGCGGGATTGAAGATGTTGCTGTTTTTATATTATCTTAGAACCGGAGAATATATTGAATGAAACCTGCGATAAAGAAGACAATAACAAACGATATGAGAAATAGAACCGTAAGTTGAAAAATTCTATTTTCCACCAGATCTCTCACTCCAAATCCCGAGAAACTTTCCCTGTAGATTTCCTTCGCCTGTTTTTTTTGGATTTTCGCTATTTCTTTTTGCTGTTTTCTTTCGAGGCGTTCTTCTTCTTTTTTCAACTTTTCTTTCAATGACATGGAAGATCCTCCTTTAAGAAAATAAATTTACAAACTTCTTATAAAATTCTTTTGGAGAATGAGCATGTAAAAGGATGGCTTTTCGAGCATTAAAATAAAGAATTAAAAAAAAAAGAAAAAATTAGGGTGTTTTAGGTTTATCTTCTTCTGTTTTTTCTTCACCTTTCAGCCCTTTTATGAATATGCGCTGATCGTGAGGTGAAAGTCCCTTTATTTCTTTGAAGAAGAGTTCCTGTTCTTCTACACTCAGATCCGGTATTGAAGCCAGTTCCTTCTTGATTTCATCGTCTTTTAGTGCTGGCAAATCGATCTTTACCTCCTTCTTGATCTTCTTCAAGATCGGAGGCGGTAATTTCTTGGCTGCCAAAGGTTCAAGTTTAATTCCAAAGATTTCAAGCTTGGTTTCTGCTTCTTCAACGACCTGTTGTTCACGGCTCTTCATGATGCCTGCATGAGTTTTCTTGTTTCGCTTGATTTCCTTCTGAGTTCGTGCAATCATTCGCAACGCGTAGGGTGTCCTTAGAGTCTTGATGCCGACGTAAGCAGAGTATATCGATCCCAATAGAACACCAGTAATGATGCCGTATACAAATGGTATGGTGAGAGGTCCGAATACGCCCAATGGATCGAGATTCAGCCTGATCTCACTTCCCGTCTCATAAGTTAACTTGCTAATCGTGTATTGTTCGCTTTCGTACGTGCTATTTATGTTGTCGATTATTATATTCAAGTGATAAGGTCCTGAATCCCACCAGACGAAGTATTGTTCCCATGTATCATACTCTACATAGAAATAACCTGGTTGTCCCGGAATTTCGCTCATTCTTGATATTATAGATGTATGATGCTGCGAAAGCGTGGAAAATCGTCCAAACAATTCTGCTCTTAGCATTATTTGGGTATCCGCATAGGTTAAAAGCTTGTCATTGTCCGTCGGATCAATCACCTTCACGACAATCCGCCAAATGCCTCCTTGAGGCGTGGTGTAAACCGGCCGATATTGAATTGGAAGCTCTGCTATCGAATCAATTGGAAGAAGAGCCGCAGGGCGTTTTCGAATTTTTAACCTGAATTCCTTCGTATGGGATTGATAATTCTCTGCTTGTGCGTAGACTTTTATGATATATTCATTGTTAATTCCCGTGATTTCATCGGTCATTATTGAATATTCGCTGCTATTTAATGTAAAACAATAGATTCCTTCCGAATCTGGTGTCACTGATTCATTATAGAATGGTTCAAAAGTTCCTCTTTGAATCGTGACGGTCACGTTCGGATCAGATACGGTTCCTAATCTTCGTGCCGTTGGAATTAATGTTGACTCATTATAAGACCAATTCAAGGAGAATTGACCTTGAACCAATAATATTTGAATGTCCGATTCGAGATTGTACCAACTGAAGTCATTCCACTCATATATCGTTCTGAATGAATTTATGTTGTCAACATCGGTTATGGTTCCCACGACTTTCTGTTCTTTTAATTGTGTCCACCTTGCATCTATATCAAGACCCGTTGCAAATTGTGTTGCCGAGTAATTAGTTAGTGTTGCTGATCGCGTGAACGAATACGTTCCTGCATTCATTCCTTTTTCTGTTGTATTGATTTCGATTGTATAATAACCCGTGCCGCTACTATAATTCACGATGACGGATAAAACATCCGATGGAAGTTGATACGCAAGAGTAATGTTCTTTTCTAGAAAAGTGCTACCGAGGGATTCATTATAATAATTAAATGTTCCATTTACTACGGAGTTATTATACACTCCTTCGACAGCTATTACCGTATCGCTTACCAAAACCGAGTCATTTTCTGTTACAACGATTGTTTCCGATTTATTATTTGGAACCTCTTGAAGAACAATTGGGTCGACGTTTGGATCAATATCAACTTCAACATTTGCTCCTTTTAAAAGCCATGAATCTTGGGTTGCTTCGTTACCATTATCTCCGTCCCAAACCTTCCACGAAAAATTGAGAACATCACCGTACCAGTAGGTATCGTGATTTCCGCCGGGTATGGCAGGATTGATCAAGTAACCAAATGGATTATCTTCCCAATACGAGAATTTCATTTGATTTGGCGTGATGTCTATGGTTATTATTGAGATAACCGGGTCGTATGATTTTGTGGGATCGTCAGGATTATATCCATCACGATGGAATCGGGTCCAAAGCGTTTGTCGTCCTGGAGATGCGGTTGAAATTGTCAAATTGAGCCAGTACCAACCCCATGTTTTATTGTTATCAATGCTAAATAAGGTGAATTGGTCTAAATTATCAAAATCCGGAACATAATAATCCGAATATGGATATGCTTCGGGATGATAATCTGGGAGACTTCCATTTGTCATACCGTCGTCAAGTATCGGAATCAATTCCTTCCAATAATATCTCTCTGATGAACCGTACGGCCAATTGTCGCTAAAAACCGTGACGTTTGCTTTGTCACCCGTATCTCCATCCGTGGCATTTGCAGTCCCCGTGAATCGATTCGGAAATGTGTCTCTATAATATGTAGAATTTACAAATCCGTTCAAAGTTGGATCTGTTTCATTTCCAAAGTGTGCAAAAAGCAAGACCCAATCTTTGGTTGCATTATACCAAATGATCGGATTTGATTGACCTCCAAGTGAATCAGGAACCATGTGAATCCTTGGGAAGATAACTGATGGATTGTCATCGACATCTACTTTCAACATGATTTCCATGTGGTATGGTGGATTGTCTAGTCCGTCATCTATTTCGGTTGTCGTGATATTTTGAATCGTCCAGCCCAAGGTCGTTTGCGGAAGGAACCAAAAGGTGACATTAATGAAGTAATAATCTCCATCATATGGAACTGCTTTCTGTGGAATTTGGAAATTGTCCAGCAAGTATCTGTCTAGTTGGGACCATGAAATTGAACCACTTTCAATGGCAGAAGGATTTACATCACCGCCACCATGAACTCCGTCTCCATCAATCCAATCGGTGCGATTGTCAGGATGGATTGACCACGATCCTCTGACCAAACCTTGAAAGTCACCAGAACCATTATTCACATCCGCAAGACCGTGTGAAACGTCGCGAATTGATACTGTCACGTCATAAAGCCACCTACCCTGTGGTTGATCTTGGAGGATCGGCGTAACAAAACTAAGCTGCGTGTCTAGAATGACCGTGAAATTTCCCTGAATCAACATTGATCTGAAGTTCTCATTTAAATAGGTATTTCGAGACGAAAGGTTTAGCGTGAAGTCATAATCTCCAACATCCATTCCGCTCCACAGGTTTAATGGGTGGAATGGTTGACCTGTTTTGTTTGTATTGAACTCTACGGTGATCTCGCCTGTTGATGCAAATGATATGAGTTTTTCGCCTAATGGTCCTGTTGTATTCACGCCATAGACCCACGTTTCTCTTGCGGCTGCTCCGTTCTCGTCAGTACCATTAATTGTAAGCGAAACTATTGGAGCAACTGTGGCATTCGGTCCACCCGCTGTTAAATGATCGTCGGTCCAATTTACACGCATGAAAAGCGTGTCTCCGTCAACGAACGTGCGCAATGATGTTCCAGCATAGTAAGTTCCGTTAGGATATTTTGAGTAAGGTTGTTCATATACCACGCTTGAAACCGTGGTATTTCTTTTAATAGCGATATTAATCGTGCGAAGTCCAACAGCAGTAATTTGTGTGCCATCGTTAAATGCACTAACTTCTAATACCATGTCATCGGGTTGAACTCTGTCATCGAGTGTCCAATTGAGAATGGAATAATCTATTCCTGAACTAAATGGACCAGAATCCTGATTCTCGGAAACGATCTGATCCGTGCTGTTTATTATGGTGGCATTGACTTGTCCGGTGGCTGTGATACCTGCACCAAGCCTAAATTTCACTTCCGTAGAATTGCCCGGCCACGCAACCAAACTATTTACTCCTTCAACAAAGAATTCTGCATTTGTCAATAAATTATTTGACGTGGCAGTTACCGTATAAGCCGTATTACTTTTAACATTTGACACTTCAAATGACGTGCCTAAGTCCTGAATAGTTTCTCCATTGCTTGTCGGGCTAATGGTAAGACTTCCCCAGTCTGCCGGAACATTTTGTATCGTTAATTTAGCCGTTCCCGAAGCGACACGTGTGTCATCTTTTATTTGAGAAGTGAACTTAAGTTCCCAAGATGTTGAAGCACCATCAAGAACTTCAAATGTCACGCTAACGCCATTTGTTTCAGTATGAGTTTCTACCATTTTTAAAGGACCATTTGTCGGGTTCGTATGGGCAATTGTAACTGATGTTTTATGTTCCGTACCTTCCCAATCTGTATAATGACATGAAGGATCTCTGATCTGCCATCGTAAATCAAAATTTGCACCAGGAGCCCATCCTGCTCCACCATTGTTATCTGTGGCCATTCCTCCCCAGCCACCGCCGTCATTTACAGATACATTTCGAATTAAAGAACCGCCCGTATAGTCGAGCATTCTCAAGTCTATAATTGAAGCTTTTGTAGTGGCACTGAAATCAAAAGAAATATCTTGCAAGTAAAAGTTGAAGTATTCCGTTCCACTTCCAACATTTGGACCCCAATTATCAATTGTTTCGATATAGAACCTGAACGTGGCTGTATTCACTGAAGTTGATAATCTACTTGTAATTGTATATGTCTTTTGCACCCAGTCATCCGTTGTTGTATAAGTATTTAAACGATCTCGAACGATTTCTGTTCCACTCATTTCAATGACAAAATCAACGTGGCTATCCAATCCTCTTGCAACCCAATTTGTTCCCTTCCAGTATTTCAGCGTTAGATTCACGGACAATGGATAACGTCCATTCCATGCAAGACTTTGATATTCCAATCCAAGCTCAGTTCCCGTGCTGAACTTTCGAATTGTTCCGACCGTGAACGACATGTGAAAATTATCCAAGTATGATTCAAATCTTGAATAAGCACCGGTGCCATCACCACTATTCAAAGCTACTGAATAATAAAACGTTATGCGTACCTGATCATCCTGTTGAACGCCACAATCATCTTTGAGCCATGTTAACATCTGACTGGTAAAGGCTTTATCATAAGTACCCTCATTACTTGGTGAGATATCTTCGCTTGTCGTTGGTGCTGTGGAACCAACCCATGTCCAGCCATCAGCTTTATACCATCGAATATATCTCACGTTGCCCGTTGAAGCACCACTTCTTAAATGGTCTAATGAAGCATATATCAGACAATTGTAAGCATTACCGCCTTCATCAATATTTGCAAGGTTGTGGTCAAAATTAAAATTGACACCTTGAAGATTCGAAACGTCTGTTCCAATATCAAATGTGAGACGGAAGTTTCCTGCCAAGGTTCCTGTCCTGCTCCAATCTCCGCCACCCCAACCACTAGTATGACCGCCTTGAGTCTGTCCTATAATTCTTAGTCTATCTCCACTGAAGTCAACGTTATGGTAAGCAGTACCTCCAAAATCTCCACTACTCGAATCCGTGGCACTCCATGTATGTCCTGTAGTAACCGTCTGGTCCGCGGTGGGATCGTTTATTTCATCTGTTGTCGTGGTTGAAGCATAACCTTGAAACCAAAATCTGGCACCATGTTCTGTTTCACCTGAAGGAATTTGATCTCCTTGATATCCTGCATATCCGTTAGAAATGTCATTACCAGGATCATTCGTGTGCCAACTCCATCCGGCAGAACCAACACCTCTGCCCGGAAAATAAAATGCACCAGAGAAATCTTCGGTTAATCCTGGGTCATCTAGATTAATACTCCAAGAAGTTCCGTGAAGAGAAGGATATCCACTTGGTATGTTCAACGAAGTAATTCCGTATGGAATGTTGTATTCTGTTCCTGCACTGTATAGAATTTCCGTCACGTCTTCCTTATAATCATAGGTCCCTCCGCTACCCGTGTATCCTGTTTCTTGATAAGAACCGCTTTTTGACGATAGAGAAACATCACTTTCAGGTACAGAGTTGATAACTTCTGGTGCCGTAAATGATGTTCCCGAACGTTCTGCGGGAATCTCATATGTAATTGGCGGGCTTACCATGCCTACGAGTGAAGGAATCGTAAAAAGTAGAGGAAATCCTAAAATTGCAAGAAATAGAATTGTAAATAATCGATTTTTTTTCATTTTGATCATTTCTATCCTATTTTGTTTACATGTAAAGAAATAGAATTTGTAGGCATTCTGTAAGAAACTATTCGTTTTAGGAGTGTATAAATATCTTTTGTTATCGCAATCAAATGTTGTTCTTAAAAAATAAGCAAGATCAGGAAAAAAGAAAATAAATCAAGAAGATGTGAAAACGTCTTTATTTTTCAGCCTTTATTTTTCATCGAATGCCTTATTTTTCATCGAAATAATACTTCCTAAAATATAGGATCAGTCTAAGGATCCCGTGAATAAGAATAAGTAGACATTGAATGATAATAGTAGGAATTGCAAGCAAAGGAAGATTGAGCACTAAAAATAAAAGTGGATGAACCGAAATGATCAAACCAAACCAGTCTACGGAAAAGTTTACATGAGATGCCCCCATCATGAAGAGCATTAAAAATTCAACTTGTAGAAATAGAATTTGATTTCTTCTGGAATTCGGGTATCTCATGAAAATCAACAAAGAACACAGAATGACAAGAGCGCATATGATATCAAATAATGAGATCATGCTAAAAATGGAAAAATATAAGAAGCAGGCGAAAAAAAGGACAAAAAAATACCGATAATGAAATTGTTCCTGTTGTTGTTTCATTTTTTTCATGTAATAGAGTGTCTCGTATAAAAACGAAAGCGTAAATATACCTGTTATCAAGAAAATCGTGCTATAATAATTGAACGACCATCCATTGAGAAACCCTACAATTACAGCAAGAATCCCGATTGACGACATAATGATGGATTCGTAATTCACGATTTGGCTTCTATATTCTTTCGATCTCTTTAAAAATCGAAATTGAAAAAGAAAATATGGCAGGCAAAACAAAATAAGAAAAAGAAAATACAAAATGGGTTCACTGACGTAGAATATCGGTGCTACAATAATAAATAGGGACATTATAAGCATGCCTGCAAATGGAATGAGTGGGAAAAAGACCAAGTGGAAATCATCCACTTTCGACATTTTTTTCTTGAAGTAATGAATAATTTCATGCATGAAAAAAAGTGGGCTGATAAATAGCACCGTGACAATATTTAACCATGCTGCATAAGGTAAAGCTTCAAATTTTAATGCTCCTATTTGAGGCGTATTGGGTAAGGGCTTCACGTAAAGTAGATAATAAGAATTTTTAGCGACATACAGAAGCTGAACAATAAAAATGAAATAAATAGCAAAGATAAAAGAAATAACAATGATATTTAGCAGTATTTTCAAGATATCATTTCTGGTTTCATGGGGACAAATCATTATTATCGAGATTATAGTCACGATGGACAAGATAATGACTTCTGTCATCATTCCAATGGTAAAATAGAATTCCGTGCTTACAGATGTTGGGTGAATGAAAATCGGCCAAATGTTAAGAATTAGGATTGGATTTATATTTAAAGATAAAAGTAAAAGGTCAATGCTCATTGCCATTGGAATTATGGACAGAACTGCTGAATAAGCATATAAAATCTTTTTCTTAGATATTTCGCTATTCGGAAAAAACGCCTTTGAAACCGTGGATATTAAAAGAATCGCAAATAATTCTACCGTAAAGAAAAATAAATTAACGTGTAAATAGAAACTAAACATGAAAAAATTTACGAAAAAGTTTGAAAATAAAAGTGAAAATGGAAAAATTGTCCCTCCGCCCGGCAAAAAATTGAATTTCCACTCCGCAAAATACCGAACTGTGTTCAAAACAATGAGAACAAAACAAAAAAGGATGAATCTATCTCTAAATGATTTCATTTGGAAAAAAAAAGCAAATACTATTTGAATTTGGAACATGACTAGAAAAATAAGAATGAAAATCAAGTTAAATGGGGAAAGAGGGATTACATCCATCAACAATATTATCAAAATCGCATAAAAAATTGAAAAAGTCCCGAAAATAATGAAAAAAATTACATTGCGTTTGGAATTCTCCACTTTTCTAGGATGGAGCACGTAATAAGACGTGAAAAATAGTACGGCGTTAAGCACGAATAATAATGCGATGTAAAATCCTGAAAAATCTGTCACGTTGTTCATTCCTTAAATTTTTCTTCGTTTAAATCTTGATTTTTGTTTTTAACCAAGAGTGCTGGTATTATAAAATAGGCAAATGGGATGAAGTTACGTAATTCCCAGAAATCTGATAGGATGATGGTGGCGGGAATTAGTAAAATCACGCAAGCTACATAACCCCATTTCAGGATGGGATCGATTTTTTTCCAATTCACGAGTGTAATTATCCATCCGATCCCATAACATGCCCACATTGCTGCCAGGCAAAAAGCCAAGTGCCATGGACCAAATGAAAAAGATTCAAGATAACTATTAAAGGCATAAATAAAAATTCCACTATAATCCACGATTTTCGTGATTAAGATGAAAATAAATGCGGGAGAACAATAAATAATGCGTTTTAGCACCATTAATATTTGTTTTTTCTTGATGATGCTATCAAATTTTAAATCTTTGAAAACGTAGATGACAAAAAGAAGAATGCCCGTTTCTTTGTGAAGCAAAGTGATAAATGCAAACAAGAAAAATAACTCGTGATTCTGTTTTTTTAAGAAATATAAACTAACTAAAAAGAAAAAATAAAGTCCCATCTCATAAGTATAGAATATGATCGGGTTTAAAATTGGCAATAGAGTCGTGAAAATTAAGGTTCCCGCAAGAATTAGGTTAGAATCGTCAAAATATTCTTTCAGGTAAAAAGTAAAGACGATAATGCTTAAAGAATTGAAAATTAAATTCGTAATTTGAAGAAGAAGGTAGATATCTTGAAAACAAACGGTATAGAAGAGAAACATCAGAGGATACGTTATTAAGAAACGGTGATTAAATGGAACTGTAAATGGGAACTGTGGTATTATGTACTCCATGAAGATTAAATGCACGACCGCGGGGTTAGAACTTTCGATCAAGTAGAACCAATTAAAAAGCCAGTAACAGAAATAGAGATTCAAACAAACTATTATTGTTTTCCATTCAATTTTCCATTTACGATTTTTGACATCCGTTATTAGTTTTGAGATGAAGTCATTTTGGAGTTTCAATGAAAATCACACGTAAATGCTTAATGAGTAATAGATGTAATCTCGAATTGTTAGAAATGAATCACCGCACGTTGGCAGGTTTAAAGACGTGCCATATGAAATGTCAATGTTTAATGCATCAATGATAAAACTCGTTGTTACAAGTCCTTGATAATCTTCCCACAACGTTAGCTGATATGTTTTATTGCCTATGTATAAAAGATCATTTCCCGTTCCTACATATGTCGAATACCAAAGTGTGGAAGCATCCCAACTTCCGTCTACGTTTTGTTGTTGTAACAATTTTAATTTTCCGATGTCAATCTCTATCCCCTCATAGTTCATTGCTTTTAAGGCAAGCAGGGCAAAAGCCGTCGATAATGTAACATCGTACTGTCCCCAAGTACCATCCGAGTTTCTTTTTTGCAATAGGTCGTTCAAAAGAGAATTCATGAGCGCGTTTGTTCCGTTTTGATTTATTAATACACGTGCCGTTAGATAGTCTATATAGTAGGGATTTGCTATGAACATGGAACTCCTATTCTCAAAGTTATCGATCAAGTATTGAACCGTTGTATCGTTCTGATAACCAAAAGAATCCAGAAAATAATAGACCATTGCTGTCGTGCCATAATCTTCAAGCATCCAATGCTCATTCCATGGATATACGTCCATTGAGTAGTTTGGATATGAAGAATCATTGAGTTGGGCAATATATCCTCCATCAGCCTGTCGAAACACTTGGGTTTGATTCACGGAATCATTTTTCGCCAGTCCTTCGAATACTGTCGCACTATCAAATGCAGTGCACATGGAATCCGTGTCCATCGGGTACAAGAGATCCACTTCCGTGCTTAATAACCACTCTCTTAAAGAATGAGTCGATTCATTATACTTGATATCTGTTTTGTTAAAATAATCTAATACCTTCAGGATGCTTCCGTATGGAGCCACGTTGCACATCAACTCGGTTGAACCCAGAGCGATTTTATGGACTAATAATAGATAATCCGTGGAGAAATTTCGTTGAGAGATATTATTCGATAGGAAATCGATTCCTTTTATGGCGGCTAATTCTGCTCGCATGCGTGTTACATTTCGGAGCGATTCTTCTAAAGCCCCTGAAATCCCGCCTGCTTGCTCAAAGAACCCTCCACAGAACGGTCTTCTCGTATATTCCGTTAAAGTTCCTGAGTCCACGGCATGAATGTATACATTGTTATCGTAATAGACGTAATACCATCCGTTTGAAATGGCGGAGCCTTTATAATATACTCCAACAGTTTCCAAAATCTGGTAATTCTGTAAGTTTGGTTGATATTTGAAAGCCCCAAAAGCGTGCATGATACCATCTTGAAAGTAACCAAATGAAAAGGTATGATATCTCATTAACGATATGTTCGCATCAATGAACGTGAATCCATTTATTTCAGGATATTGCTGATAATTAATTGTCAAGATATATGGTTTTAAGCGCGAATACAGCGAGTTTATTTTAGCAAATATTTGTATCTTGTTATCAAAAACCCTTCCATCCCTCATTAATACTACTGGCTGTTCACCCTCTGAAGGATCCCACTGATCTGTCATTCCAACTCCTTTAATTTCAGCCATATTCCATGATTCATCAAGTTGGAAAATCATCCTTAACGTGGAATCGCTAATACAAGTGCGAAGTGCTTCTATATCAAGATAAATATATGAGTTGATTGAATTGGGAAGAAATTTCATTAATTGGATACATTGTGGTTCTGGCTTTATCACGAAAGCTCCAAGAATGGGAATTATCGAAGAAATCGAAATTATCATCATAATGACAATAATCGTTTTATGTTTTTTCAAGTAATTCATCGTAATTCTCTTATGGGACTTTTATCTAAAGAAATAAATGCAAAGATAATGAACTATTGTGCATATATATGTCATCTTAATGTTTTTTTATAGAACCTATTTCCATTAAAACGTTTTTGTCTTTATCTTGAATTGAAGAAGCAGGTTTGATCCGAAAATGAAAAAAGAAGAAAACTCAACGAACGAAAAACAACCTACCTTGAAAAACATCTCGAAAGATGAAATAATTTCGAAGCACTCCAATACCACGGATAAAAAGAACGAAAGGCAAAAGATAATACTTCATTCGAGTCCCATTTTAATTACAGGTATTGTTGTAATGGCAAGCGTGTCTTATTTACTGTCTATTTTATACGTGTCTCCACTTTTCTATACTTTCTACTTGTTCCTAGTTCCTTTCTGGCTCTTGTTATCCTCCATGATATGCCTTTATTATCAGCAACCTGAGTGGGCAGAAAGGCTTTTCATTTCAGGCCTTATTGTTTTTGGCATTTATTGCACGATCATTTTCATAATTCTAACTATTTTTTAATTTTGCGAGTTTAATGGATGAGTTAGATAAAGAAAATACTTTTAATCAAGCCGAAATGGGACGATATCGGTTTCATGCAATCCTCGAAATTTCTTAGAGCACCTCCTCTAGCTTTGGGATTTCTAGCGACCCTTACACCTTCAGAATTCGAAGTTAGAATCATTGACAATGATTTTGAGACAATTCCTTACGAAGAAGAGTGGGATCTTGTTGGAATCACGGCAACCACACCCGTGGCAAAGCGCGCGTATGCGATTGCTGAAAGATTTCGTGTTTTGAACATTCCCACGGTTCTCGGAGGGTTTCATCCCAGCTTTTTACCTGAAGAAAGTGCTCAATTCGCCGATTCCGTGGTGATAGGGGAAGCAGGCAATGTTTGGCATCGTGTCTTAAATGATTGTAAAGAGAATAAACTGAAAAAAATCTATAGGGATGAAAATAATTCTCGGGCATCCCCACTGGTCTTGAGAAAAGGTCTTTTCAACCCTAAATTTTACTATCCTGCCATTCAACTAACAAAAGGTTGCACTTTTAAGTGTTCGTTCTGCTCGATTCGCAAGATGTACAAGAAGTATCAAGTAATGCCCATCAAGTTGGCACTACAAAATCTCTATAACCTTCGTGGAAAGCACGTATATTTTGTTGATGATAATTTGTTTTGTAATGGTTCTTACTGTAAGAAACTATTCAAATCGATGATCGAAGCAAGATTGAATAAAAAGTGGTGGGTACAAGCACCCGTCACGTTAACCGATAATGATGAAATGTTAAAACTTGCTGTAGAAAGTGGATTAATCTCCTGTCAATTAGGATTGGAATCAATTTCTCAAGAAGCTCTCCTAAACTCCAGAAAATATCAAAATAAAGTTTCTAACTTTCGACGCGTGATCAAGACTTTACATGATCACGGCATAACTGTTGTTCCATTCTTTCTTTTTGGTTTTGATACTGATAAAAAGGACGTGTTTGCAAGAACGGTCGATTTTGCTAGCGATATCGAATGCGATGCGGTTGCGTTTTGGCTTTTAACTCCATTTCCTGGCACGGAATTATTTGATGATTTCCAAAGGCAAGATCGTCTTTTAACAAAGGACTGGGATTTTTACGACGGCTATCATTGCGTTTTTAAGCCTCGAAACATGACTCCTGAAGAGCTGGAAAATGGTCTTTATCATTCTTTTGAAGACTTTTATGGTCGTTCCTTCAAATTTCAAACCATATTAAACCGATTTAAGGGAAAACAAATGCGAAGAATGGTATTAGAAGCTCCCGCCCTTTTCTATCAAGTTGGAAATCTAATAAAAAATATCACGCCATCAATTAACCGTCTGAAACGATCACTTCTACGGGATAGAGCCGTTTTTCATCAGAAACTTGCCCCGAAATAATAAAAAAATGCGCGTTTATCAAATATTCTCTGCGGTCTTGGTTTTTTATCTGAATTTTTTCTTGAAAAAAAAGCTATTTAAGAAAAATTTATTTGGTTTTATTTTTAATTTATGTTGATGTCACCTCTTAAGAATTACGGGAAGCTGCTTCGTGCACCTTCGAAAATAATGCCCATCATGAATTTTACTCTCATGTTTATTTTTGGATTCTTCTTAGAATTCTCAATTTTTGATGTATCGATATCTTTCAACTCCCTTCTGAGATTTTTCGGTTTTTTGCTGGCTCTAGGCAGTTTCCTTTGTGCTTGGATTTTCGCCGTGGGTATAAATGATTATCATGATGTAGAGACTGATAGTGTAATAAATCCCGATAGACCATTAGTTTCAGGCAGTTTAACTCATTCTCAAGTGAAAAAATTCACTATTTTCTTTTTAATTTCATCATTTATTCTTGCAATCTGCGGTTATTTGATAATTTTTAATATTATTGGGATAATCTTGGTTGGCGTGTATCTGGTATTGGCATTCGTTTACTCGGCACCTCCCATTAAGCTCAAATATAGGACACCATTCGCAACACTGGTCATTGGTCTTGCTTGTTTTTTGACAATAATGGGTGGTAGCTTGTTTTCAGCATTTACCCCAAAAGCAATCATTACCGCCATTTTATTCGGAATTATTTCATTCGTGCTAAGCTTGGCGAAGGATTTCAAGGATCTTGAAGGTGATAAAGCTGCGAACATACCTACACTTCCCGTGATATATGGAGAAAAGAAGGCAGGGACTATTTTGCTTGTTTCTGGCCCAATCGTGTATTTTTGCCTGTTCTTTTTCATTATTTACAATGTCTTTTTTCTTGTTTTAGTCCCTGTTACCATATTCATTGCCGTTGGTTCTTGGCTGATCGTTTTCTATAAGTACATTCAAAAACCATCTAAAGAAAAAGGTGCGTTGATTTACAAGATTGGATTTGGATTTTTTCTCCTTGTCTTTCTTGTAATGTTGATAATCGAATTATTTGTTTAAAACCTTTTTCAAATCCATTTCTGTCGAAATGGCGTTAATTCATTCGATTCGTCATAGGAATTCGTTCAGGAATTCGATCAATGTTTCTTTATGTTCTTCTTCTTTTCCACTCATTCCAATCGTGGCAAGGTTAAACAATTTCATTGCTGCTGTTGGGTCCATGCCATCTCCATCTTGTTTATTAGCAATCACGCAAATTTGCGCATTGGGAATTTGTTTTAGAATCTCATCCATTGCTTTTTTCGTCGAGACACAGTTTCTAATGCTTGTCACCACGGCGACAATCAAGGATGTCCCTGGGATTTCATCCATTTTTTGGCGTTCTTGAACCAATTTTGGAGTTAAGGAATATAAGATTACATTTCTATGCGTGCCAACATTTCCTACTTTCTTTACCGTGATGGGTCCAAAACCCGGAAAAGTCTTGTTTCCAATGATGAGGTTAATTATCGTTCGCTTTCCCACTTCTTCTTCGCCTAAAAAAAGAATTTTTTTCATTTTCATTTAAGAACCTCTTGTTTAATGAATGGATTTTTTGCTTTTCGTGTTTTAAATTTTAGTTTTTATTCAAGAATTCTAATTTCGCATTAATAAATTATTTTTGTTTTATCTTGGTTTGAATTGATAAAAACATGAATTTCATTCGATTTTTGGAATAAAACGCGTTTTTTTAATTCAAGTGTTTTTTAACACGTTATCATATTCCAACACATCTTTTTCAAACACCGAAGATTTCTTGGCAACATATCGTTTAAATAAAAGGTCGAAGAATTTCAGGCTAAAGAACGCAATGGGTGGAATTCAAGGGTTTCTCATTTTTTGCCAGAAACCTAAGAAATCATCCATTTTTAACTACATAACAATTCGAAATCAAATTTCCTAAACGAATTATAAATAACGATACAAAATATTAGGAGTATTTTAAATATGGTTGTAGCAGGACTAAAAAAACATTGGATGAGAGTCATTATCATCACGGCGATGTTTCTTGGTGCAGGACTGGTCCCAACCTTCATTGAAACGCAAATTCTACCGATGGCACAAACGATTACTCTCCTAGATGATTACGTTGATCCCAATAGCCCCGTCATAATTGACGTTGAAAAGCTCTTGAACGACATTGATAGCTTAGAAATGGTGCAAGCATTGAGCGATGACAAGCAAACTACACTAAGAGTCACTCTCAAGGTCGTCAACAACAAGACAAACCTCTATCCAATGAAAATACCTGCGGTTAACTTGGACATATACTATAAAGCAGGTCGACCGTATTATAAGGACTCTGAGATTTTGGTTCAGTTCAAGCAAGATTCACAATTTCGGAATGTAACGGAATTATACGAGGCTAATGATCTCTCCTTGGAATATGATTATTACTCGTGGGTTCGAGTAATGAACATACATATTCCAATGGATTACGTGATCTTGAATACAGGACAATCTCAACTAATTGAACTGTATCTCACGTTACATACGAATGGTGAAGAAGAAGGTAATGCCTTAAGTCAAATGCTTGGAAACCTCATACGAACTCAAAAAATCTCTCCGGATTCCTTATACATTAAAGGTGTGGTAAGCATCGGAGGCATTCAGATGCCCATCGACACGGACCCCGTGTCTTTGATCGGTGAAGAAATCTCATTCGCAGATATGAGTGCTGGCGGAACGGGAGATCTTTCGAGCATGATGACGCCCCTATTGGCCTTATTGCTCGATGAAACACCACGATCTCTAATTAGCTCGATCTTGGGTGATTTGGGAAGATTCATTCACCTTGCTGATATCCGCAATTACAATGACACGAACGGCAACGGCTATCGTGACTGGAATGATATTAACGGGGATGGTCTTAAAGGAGCCGATGAATCCTTTTCCGAGCCGTTATTAGAAAATGGAACTTTCTATGCATCTGTATTCTTAAAACTGAGGGATTTATTAGCTGTTGATAATTTAGATATTGGAATTCCGGCTAGTAAATGGAATATAGAAGAAGGACAAATTGCAGGTGATCCAAAAGGAAAAATTGAAGCTTCTATTTCCGAAAATTCAATTTGGGGAACCTCCGATCAGCAATTACTTCTCTATCTTCCCGACACGGCAGCAGAAGCTTACAATAAAACAAATTGGAAAAATCGTGTCATGGCTTGTATTGGATTCCCCGAAACCACACTCGATATGGATAATGTAATTGGACCACGAAGAACTCCCGGTGGAAATTATACGATTCCGCTTTATCTCGGAGCCAATCTCAAAATATGCGGTGATGCTCGCTCTAGTTCTGAATTTGGTCCGGGTGATGCTATTGGTGCTCTCTTAGAAATGTTTCTTGATGATGAAGACCGCGGCTTATACTTGGGCATAATGGGTAATATAAAAATAAAACTTGGACAAATGCCATTAAGTATTTCATTCGATTTGCCGCTAGATCTTGGTCAATTGATGGGTTCTGAAGAGACTCAAGAAACCGAGTCTTCTGATGGTGCCTTAAGTGGAATGATGGATATTTTAGGATCATTTACTGATTACTTCGGTATAACCGACATTCAATTACACGGTGCTGCCATTGATACTTTCAACCAAGTTCTTCAAACAAACGTTACTCTCATAATGGATAACAGTGAATCTGATGATAAAGATGGTGGATTTTTCTTCCCGTATGGTCTATATTTCCCACAAAATGAAGACGAAGCCGAAAACTTCCTCGCCATTACTGGAGGACCTCTTCAGCTATTCAATCAGACATTGCCTGATGGGTTCGATTCTTGGAGCGATACGGCTAAAGACAACTGGTATAAAGACCATCTAGTCATGAATTTCTCCATTGATTCTCGAACGATGGAAGAATCGCTCAAGCACGTTTTAATTAAACTGGGAAGCATTAATAATGGAATGGGTATCGCTTATAATTTTAAATCTCCAGTAAAAAGACAACCTTATGTCATCGGTTCATATTCTACATTTTCTACTGGATATTATAGCAACACAATGGAACTCCTTTTAAACGATGAAATGATCAATCCTGAAGAAGAATATCGCACTAAATTCGAAATGACCATCGATCAGCTCCGGTTGGACTTGAATGATCTCTTTCCTGAATTTGGTGAAGGCTTTAAAGGATTATTGACAGATCTAGACATCAATCCGACACTTATTGATTATCTGAATAAATCGTTAGATGATTGGGGTACTCGAACTGGTAAAGGAAGTGGTGTAGGTGATACTGGAACGCTCATGGATTTCCTGAGCCTCGATCCGACACTTTTCATGTCACTCTTAAACCAACCCGGTGAGGATAATGACCTTCTAGAATTCATGGTTGATGAAGGATACCTTAACCAAACTCACAGCACGTTCAATCTGACGGCTCTCGTGGAGGGTATCCTAAACATAGCCGGTGATGACCTGCTTAGTCCATCCTCTTCAGGTTCTGGAGGCGAAGAAACTGACTTATTTGAACTTCTTATCGATGTCTTAGATGCATCTGGTCTGAAGTTTGACGAGTTGATTCCTGTTCTTTTCGACTTCCTACGACGTGAAATGTCCTACGAATATGGTATAAAGCCATTTGAACTCATGGATGTTGTTATGAACGCGCTAGGGTTCTCCGATCTACTCGGATCTATTTCTGGCGGTGGCTCTTCTGGAGCTCCATTGTCCATCTCCGAAGAAAGCCTCGACACATTGTTTGATTACGTTATTGACCTTCTCTCTGTTATTGAACCGTTTGACTTGGTTTATACCTTCATGAATGATCCATTGCCATACATGGATTACCTAAACAGAAGTGGCTTACTATCTGAAGGATTCCTCTTGCCATTAATCATCAGTCTCTTTGAGGGTGGTCAAGCTGGTGGGATGGAATTAGATTTAGGTCCGATTTTACGGAATATAGGTGATGTCCTTGATCCAATACTCTTTGGAGAACCTGAATTTGGTATCAATCCAGTAAATCTACTGTCTCTATTACAATCTCCTGAATCAGTCACTAAAAATGGTTCAAGCCTGACAACGCAATTATTGGATTACGTTTTAAATCTGGGTGCAGGCGATAAAGTCTATTACTCAGGTGCGGCTTCTTACCTTGCAGATATGCCCCCATATTATGGATTGCGCTTGCTTGGAAAAATGGTATATGCATTGATGCAAGCAGGTCTTGATTCTAATATGCTTTACCAATTACTTGCTGATATGGGTATTCTTGATTTATCTGGCATGCAAGGTGGTGCCATTAGTGGACCCGGTGCCGGCGAAAGCGAAGATCTTTTAGGAGGTCTTGGCGATGTGGCATCTTTGATTTCTGTCATGGGATATTTAGTTCCTCCTGGCGAATGGGCTTCGCTCCTGCGTGAGCTCGGCATCTGGAGTGATTGGGTGGGAGACATGGTAATGTACATGGATCCTGCTTATGTTGATATCTATGGCGCGATTAATCGTAATCCATTTTACTTACTGACATTTCAACTGGGTGATTTAATTAACCCGATGCTTGAAAACTTGCGTTTATTGAACTTGAAGAAGTTCCTTGCAACTGGAAAATTGGAAGTCATGACTGGCTTCGGTGGTCTGGCAACTGAATCATTTGATCTTGGCTTATCTCTCGCACTTCAGGAAAATCAATCGTACGGAAATCCCTACTATTATCAACGCGGTTATGATTCTAGTGCTTACGATAATTATAATCGCGGTCCATATCATGAGTACTATAATGCAAACGTGCAAATATTGCCCGGTGATCCAGGACCTAATGGTTGGTGTGATAACTGGGGATGGGTACCACTCGGCTGGGATCCTGGCTGGTACAGTCTATATGATGGTGAAACAGCAGGCGATCCCTCGAGAAATTGGACATCCCATACTAGTAGCGAGTATAAAACTTCATTCTTAACTGATCTCATTGGAAATTTACCTCTATCGATCGATATCGATATTCCTGAATTTGTTTTAGACTTCACGGATCCTCCAATGGTCGAAGATTTAGAGATTTATGTCCAAATATTTAGCATTCTTGGAATTGAAATAGGGGCATACATCTATCTGACATTGGGTATTTACTTGTGGATTGCAATGCAAACATCAATTCGCTTACGAATGGAAGGCAACATCGGTGCTCTGGTTGAACGAATGCAAGACGAAGGTTTGGGAATTCTTGGACTTGCAAGGCACTTTGCTGGTGGAGATATGAACACTTTGATTGCTGACTTGATGGGTGACATGACATCGTTAGGTGAACCTACCGAAGAAGAAGGAACAAGCACGTACGATGAATTATTTGATGCTATCTTTAATGATATGCCGACCTTGATTTCAGCATTCTTTGATGCAGATACTGATCTCTATCATTACGTGCAGTATCTTCTCGACCCAAAGTTCATGCCGGCACAAACATGGTATCTTGATGGCGGTTATCAAAAGTGGGACGTCACGTTTGAAACCACTGATCCTACGCCACAAGAAGTAACAATTAGTAATCCTGTTGAAGTCTCGCTATACTGGGATGTAGATTGGACTAATTTCGACTTCAGTGCTTTACCTGATGCAGAACCATCTTGGCCAACGGGATACAACGTTACTCAGACACCATACTTTGGTGATGATGATCAGATACCTGATGAATATCCGTGGTATCGATTCACGCGACCCGTGTATAACCAAGAAAATCCCGATAGTGGACC